>DASYJQ010000184.1:0-3029 GCA_035996265.1 Saccharimonadales bacterium (SeqCode) | reverse complement strand
TGCTGCATTAAAATTACTACTGCCGCATGCCGTGTTAATTTCGGTTTGCACAAAGGGCTTAGCTCCTCCTGCCAGAGCCCCTTGCAGCGGACCGCCAAACGCCTGCTCACCATATCCAAACTTAGGCGTAAACGAAAGTTCAAAACAAGTTATCATTAATCCACTGCCCGGCGCTGATCCATCCGGCACGAATTGTACGGTTACTATATTCTTAGAGCCTGCCGTGTTAAGGCTCCCGTCGTCGTTAAACGTAGCCCTGGCTGTCAGCTCGCCCGTATTGGCCGGCCAGCTAATAGCGTTTTGCTGATTAGTACAGATCTTACCAGTATCAGTATCAATTACTTTAAGGGCTCCGGATGTTTTGTTGTAACAGGCATGAACTAGGCCGTCATTACCGGGTATTGCTGCCATGACTACCGCAGTAGTAACACCACCAACAACCGCCGCGAACGCAATTGCCACTAAGAACACTAGTTTTTGACTAAGCTTCTTGAACATCCCCTTACCCTCTCTAATTTAATACCTTCATACTATCACGCGCTAGATCGCCAACAATGTGATATTTGTTCAGGTTAGCGTGCCATGGCCTGGCTAAGCCACATTGCCATGTAGTCCATGTCGAGTAGCGCGGCAGCTCCGACGGAGTTCGTTGCTATAACACCTGAAGCGGTTTCGTGCCCAGCGGTCGTAGGTATGTTCGTACTGAGTGTATTCGTCCATAAGACAGTGTTAGTGCCGTCGATGTAAAGCGTGTAGGTAGCAGTCGACGCATTACCGTTAAGGGTAACTTTCATACGGTAGAACGTACTTACCGAAACCGTGCCAGTAGTACCGGTGCTGGAAATAGTACCGCCATTAGCGGTCTTACCCGTCACACTGGTAGTTGTCGTTCCCGGGGCAAATTCCACGTACACGCCGTCGCTTGGGGCAGCGACGGTTATGGTGTCGAGGAAACCCATGCGTATAGTAGTATTACTGAACGACGCTGGCGTACGGAAGACTGCCTCAAAACTCTCACCGCCTGAAAGCAGTATTGAACTCACACCCGTTTCAAACATCCAGCCGGTGTTAGCAACCCCCGCGGAACTCATTCTTACTATACCGGGATGATTTGCGACACCTGCTTGGATGGCACCCATTTGACCTGCGGCGTTAGCCCAAGCGCCCAGCCATGGAGCCTCCTGTGTTGAATAACCCGCGTTGGCTGGGGTATTGTCTACGGCGAAGAAATCGGTGCTATAGAACGGCTGCTGGCGGAAGGTGTCCGAAGTAGTAATGCCGCTACAGTTCGCCCATGCGCCAGACTGGTAGCAGCGGAAGGCATTAGAGCTGCCGTTGTAATACATGGCGCCGTTGGTACCGTAGGCCGGGTCGCCGGCGGTATTCTTAGTGTCGAGCACGGTGATGGTCGGCGTTGCACTACCAAAACCGGCGCCCAGGGTTACTACTGGCTGATTCAATGTCGGATCACTGCGCAAGAAGGTGTACTGCGTGCCAGTGCCGAAGGCGCCGCCGGTGCCGCTCCAGCCGGTTAGCCACAAACTGCCTGGGCCAATACCGCCGGCCGTTTCCAGGTCGATGCCGGAACCGTTCGTCCTAAACCGTACACCCTTGGTCGGGTCGGTAAAGTTGTCGGTTATTAAAAACTGCGTAGCCATAACCTGCTTGTTAATCGTATCGACCTGCATCACCGGCGTGCCGCCTGCGCTAAAGACCTGCAGGGCGTTGGTCGAATCGCCAGCCGGCTGAATGGCAAGCTGGCTCAGTGCAGTGCTGCTCATGTCGACCTGTCCGGCATAATAAGCGCCGTTATCAGTTGTGGTTTGCGTCAGCTGAACGTTGTCGACCCAGAACGTCGATATCGTAGCTGTCGGTATCTCTATGTAGACATAGGGGCTACCGCTGGGTGCGCCGGCCGTAAACGTACAGCTAACGCGCGTCCAACCGGTGGTGTAAATGGTTGGGAAGTTAGTGACGCAGTCAACTTCGCCGGCAAATGCACCGGTGTTGGAGTAGCCGGCGTCGATATTGGTGACACCGCTCGATGATTTAACGTAGAACGAGAAGGTGTACGACTGGCCGCTAGTTAGCGAGACCGGATATTTGGCGCCGGCCCACTGCGTAGCTGTCGAAATAGCTACCTGCATTGAGGCAGTGTTGGCATAAGACTGCGTGGTAACGCGAGACAAGGCGACGGTACCGCCGTTAGCCGTTACCCAAGGGGCCGTTGTGTTGGTCTCAAAGCCCGGATTGGTAAGCAGGTCAGTTTTGGCTACCGTGGTTGCGTTGAACAATATGTCACCCGAGCTATTCTGCAATTGGAAGGCTGCCGAAGAGTTAGTACTGCCCTTAACTAATACGCCGGCAGTGGCGCCGTTGGCAGTCAGGCTGATGCCACCGCTGCCTGCCTGAACTGTCGTAGCGCTGGTGGTGTTCGTGGAACCGATGATAATGGAGTTAACCGCTGCACCGGTACCAACTTGGATACCATGGGCCGTGGCGCCGTTGCCAATTTGTATGGCCGAAGCAGCGGTGCCGCCTTCCATGATAAGCGTGCTAGCCGAGTTGGAACTGCCCAGCAGAATGTCGTTGTCGCCGGAGGCGCTACTGCCGATCTGAATGCCGTGAGCAGTGGCGCCGTTGCCAATTTGCAAAGCGGCGACGGCGGTACCAGCTTCCAGTGTAAGCACGTTAGCCGATTTGGCATTCGAGCCAACGGTAACAGTCTGGGTGCCGGTGCCGTTGCTGGTGTCAGCAATGTGGACGGTTGAGGCGGCGGTTGAGGCCCCGCTTACGCCTACGATAACGCCGCCGGTACCACCCTGAATAGTGGTGGTGCTGGCGTTGCCCAGACTGCCGATAGTAACCGTGCTGGTACCGGTGCCAGCGGGCGTGCCGTCGGCAATGTGCACTACCTTAGAGCCGGTGCCGGCCGTATTGCCGGTTGCCAGGTTTAAGGTATCGGTATTGCCGGTTGCCGTCGCGGCGCCCAGAACGCTAACCGTGCTGCCGGCGGTTGCACTGTTGGC
>DASYJQ010000183.1:0-2680 GCA_035996265.1 Saccharimonadales bacterium (SeqCode) | reverse complement strand
TGCCTTCGCGGATGCTGTTGCGCACGGCTGGCGTGGCAATCAGGATTTCGGCAGCCGCGATACGTCCGCCGCCAATTTGCGGGATCAGGCGCTGCGACGCAACGGCCATTAAAATATTAGACAGCTGCGAGCGGATCTGCGGCTGCTGATGCGGCGGGAAGACGTCGATCATACGATCAATCGACTGTGCGGCGCTGTTGGTGTGCAGGGTCGCAAATACCAGGTGCCCTGTTTCGGCGATGGTAATGGCCGAGGCGATGGTTTCGAGGTCGCGCATTTCTCCGATTAGTACGACGTCAGGGTCTTGGCGCAAGGCGCTGCGCAAGGCGGCGGAAAACGAGTAGGTGTCATAATGTACTTCGCGCTGGACGATCACGGACTTCTTGGAGCGGTGCGTGTACTCGATTGGGTCTTCGATAGTGATGATGTGGTCGGCCCGCTCCATGTTGATCTTGTGGACCATGGCGGCCAATGTCGTTGACTTGCCGGAGCCGGTCGGGCCGGTTACCAATATTAAGCCGCGCGGGTAATCGGCGAACTTATTGACGATTGGCGGCAGGCCTAATTGTTCGATGGTCAAAATTTCGTTGGGGATAAGGCGCAGTGCCGCGGCCAGGTTGCCGCGTTCGTGGAAGGCGTTGACACGGAAGCGTCCCAGTTCGCCGAAGGCAAAACTAAAGTCGAATTCTTTGTCTTTAAGCAGTATCTGCTTTTGGTCTTCGTCGAGGATAGCAAAGATGAGCGTTTCGACGGCTTCGTCGCTTAACACGTCGGCACCGGCTACAGGGATCAGTGCCCCGTCGGTTCGGATCATTGGCGGCAGCCCTACCTGCAAGTGTAAGTCGGAAGCCTTGCGCTTCACTACTTCTTCGAGAAGTACTTCTATTCTTGGTTGACCTTGCATCGTTGTGTCGCCACCTTTTCCTTTATGCGTTGTTGCCGGCGCTTGCCACGCGGTTAATTTCGTTCAGAGTCGTATGCCCTGAGAGCGCCTTTAGATAGCCGTCTTCGCGCATGCTGACCATGCCTTGGGCCTCGGCGATCTTTTGGATCTCGGCACTGGTTGAGCGCTTGAGTATCAACTCTTGGATTTGTTCAGAAACACTGAACACCTCGTAGATACCCATGCGACCCTTGTAGCCACCGGGTTGCTCGGGGCTATCTTTGCCCTTGGTTAAAGTATAAGCATTTTGGGTCGCCAGTGGCAAGCTTTGGTACCCTAAATCGGCGGCGAATTTCGGCATTTCTTCGGCAGTCTTAGGCAGTAAATGGCCGATTGTCTTGTGAATGGCTTCAGTCTCAACCTTGTCGGACTGATACGTTTCGGAATTTTTACCGATGCGGCGCACCAGGCGCTGACCGATAACCGTACGTACCGTGCTGGCAATCAGGAACGGTTCAATGCCCATATCGAGCAAACGCGGCAGAATACCAGCGGCGCTGTTGGTGTGCAGCGTGCTAAATACCAAGTGCCCTGTCAGCGCAGCCTGCACCGCCAGCTCGGCAGTTTCTTTGTCGCGGATCTCTCCAACCATCACAACGTCAGGGTCTTGGCGCAGGATAGAACGCAAACCGTTGGCAAAACTCAGGCCGACTTCGGAGTTGACCTGGATCTGGTTAATACCCGGCATTTTATACTCAACCGGGTCTTCCAGCGTAACGATGTTAATGGCATCACTTTTAACTTCTTGCAACAAAGCGTACAACGAAGTTGACTTACCGGAACCGGTCGGACCGGAAGTCAGAACCATCCCACTGGTAGTCTTGATACCTTCGCGGATCAACCGCAGGTTGCGGCCAATGTAGCCCATGTCTTCCAGCTTCAAGCTGGTGCCGGTCTTGTCGAGCAAACGAATTACCACTTGCTCGCCCCATATGGTCGGGCTAATGGCAATACGCAAGTCAATATCCTTGCCGTTCGAGGCAATACTGAACTCACCGTCCTGGGGTATACGGTGTTCGTCAATTTTGAGGTTGGCTAAAATTTTAATGCGCGATACCAGCGGCGGTTCGGTGCTCTTAGGCAGGCGAAGAATCTCGCGCAATATGCCGTCGATGCGGCACCGGATCTTGAGCGAGTCCTGCAACGGTTCAATGTGGACGTCGCTGGCGCCATTCTTAGCGGCAAAATCGAGAATTGTCGACAGCGCCTTGCTAATCGGCGAGTCTTGAACGATAGTCTTGATGTTGCTGCTGCTCTGCCCGATCGGCTTAAGGTTTTCTGCAGCGCTCTCCAGCCCCAGGGGCATACCTAAGTCACTCATCTCGCCAATAGCCTGCTTGGAAATATTGCCGCCGTACTGATGCAGTATTTGGCGGATGCCCACTTCGCTGGCGGCGTATACCTTGAGCGGCCGGCCGATCTTGTTGCTTAAGAAGTCCACGGCTTGGACGTTGTCGGCATCCAACATGGCGACAACCAGGCGGTTTTGCATTTCGCCCAGGGGCACGGCCATATAGCGCTCGGCAACTTCCTGCGGCAGCAGGTCGAGTATTTCGGAATCGATACGCGCCGCCGATAAGTTCACGTAGGGCACCTTGGTGACATGCGCAATCGTTTTAGTCAGTGTTTCTTCGGATACGTGCCCGTCGCTAATCAGCAAACTGAGCAGTGGTGTGCTCTCTTTTGTTGCCTTAGCCTTCAGCTCATCGAGTTTCGCCTGGGTAAGCGTGCCTTGCG
>DASYJQ010000182.1:0-4480 GCA_035996265.1 Saccharimonadales bacterium (SeqCode) | reverse complement strand
CCGTCGGCGAACCGTTCAATCCGCACCTGCATGAAGCTGTCAGCATGGAAGAGGGTGACGGCGACCACGAAATTGTCAGCGAGGAACTGCAATCCGGCTACAAACTAGGCGATGACGTCATCCGGCACGCCATGGTCCGCGTCAAGCAACAGTAAATTAGCGCTGAATTTTTATCGGCGTGCGTGCCGCAGCGCGCTGTTCGGCAGTATTAATCTGCCGGGCGCGTTTGTGGCCGTTAGCGATAGCCACGCCGCCGCCAACCATAGCAATAGCGCCGCTAGTCATCCAGGCCAGTGTGCCAGGAGTGAATTCGCCGTTATCAGCCCAGTATTTAGCAAACGCCACAACTTCAACCAAGCCACCGGCTGCTAAACTTAGCCCGCCCAATGCCCGGCGCACGGTGTTGCGCATTCGGGCTGGCACCAATAGGGTTTCGGCTGTCCGCTGGGCCAGATCGACTTCTGTGATTGGTTTAGTGTGGTCGACTTGCAGGTGTATGACGTGTCTGTCTTGACCAATAGAGCCAGGTTGGGCTGGCTCCGGTTTACGGCTGCCAATATAGCCGCCTTCAAATAATGGTCCTTGGGGTGAATCGCCGCCGAACGGCTTTGAGGCGCCGATGGTATACGCCGCGGTGTCCGGTGTAATATCAGTGCGGCCAGTATCGTTTAGTACTGCTGTGAATTCGGTAGGATCAACGTCAAAGGCGCGGATGTCTTCGCGAGCCGCCTGAGCCTCAACCCGAGCCGTTACCTGGATAGGGATGGGTGTGGATATTTCTGCCATAAATATTATATTATCACAAGTTTATGGGTTTGCGTGGTTCCTATTTTTTATAGCTAGCACTCTTGACATGAGAGTGCTAATTTATCTATGATAGAGTGGTATTAGCACTCACGAGGGCTTCTTGCCAAAGAATTGACCCTTCGTTGCTTTAACACAGTAATTCGTGAAGAAGATCTAATTAGAGGAGAAACACATTATGGGAAAAATTATCGGAATCGACCTTGGTACTACTAACTCGGCCATGGCTGTTATGCAGTCCGGCAAGCCGGAGATTATCGCTAACAGCGAAGGCAACCGCACCACGCCAAGTGTCGTAGCACTTAATAAGAATGGCGAACGCCTGGTAGGCCAAGTGGCCCGCCGCCAGCAAGTAACCAACAGCAAGAACACCGTCTACGAAGTTAAGCGCCTCATCGGCCGCCGTTGGGAAGACAAAGAAGTCCAGCGCGACCTTAAATTGATGGGTTATGAAATCATCAAGAGCGGTCAGGGCGTTAAAGTAAAAATGGGCGACAAAGAATACAGCCCGGAAGAAATCAGCGCCATGATCCTGGGCAAGCTGAAGGCTGACGCCGAAAGCTTTTTGGGCGAGCCGGTAACCGAAGCGGTCATTACCGTCCCGGCCTACTTTGACGACTCACAGCGCCAGGCAACCAAAGACGCCGGCAAGATTGCCGGCCTGGAAGTTAAGCGCATCATCAACGAACCGACTGCCGCTGCCCTGGCCTACGGCTTGGACAAAGGCAACAACAAGGACGAAAAGATTGCCGTCTACGACCTTGGCGGCGGTACGTTTGACGTATCTATCCTGGAACTCGGCGACGGTGTCTTTGAAGTAAAAGCCACTAATGGCGACACTCACCTCGGCGGTGCCGATTTCGACCGCGTTTTGGTCAACCACTTCGTCGACGAGTTCAAAAAAGAGCACGGCATCGACATCAGCGACGACAAAGCCGCTATGCAGCGCCTGCGTGACGAAGCCGAAAAAGCCAAGATTGAGCTATCCACCGCCCAGGAAGTCGACATTAACCTGCCGTTCCTGACTGCTGACGCCGACGGTCCCAAGCACTTCGAACACAAACTGACCCGCGCCAAGCTCGAGAGCCTGGTCGGCGACCTTATCACTAAGACTGCCGACCCTTGCGAGAAGGCCCTTGCTGACGCCGGTTTGAAAGCTAGCGACATCAATGCTGTCGTATTAGTAGGTGGTATGACCCGCATGCCAGCCGTCCAGGAGAAGGTTAAAGCCATCTTCGGCCAAGAGCCGATGAAGGGCGTCAACCCCGACGAAGTCGTTGCCGTGGGTGCTGCTATCCAAGGCGGTGTGCTGCAAGGCGACGTCAAAGACGTGCTGCTATTAGACGTAACGCCGCTAAGCCTGGGTATCGAAACCATGGGCGGCGTTATGACCAAGCTCATTGAGCGCAACACGACTATTCCGACCAGCAAGTCTGAAACCTTTTCGACTGCTGCCGACAACCAGCCGCAAGTGGAAGTACACGTATTGCAAGGTGAACGCGGCATGTCCGCCGACAATAAGTCGCTCGGCCGCTTCATTTTGGACGGTATCCCACCTGCCCCGCGCGGCGTGCCGCAGATCGAAGTTACCTTTAACATCGACGCCAACGGTATCCTGAACGTTTCCGCCAAGGACAAGGGCTCGGGCAAAGAGCAGAGCATTACCATCAGCGGTTCCGGTAACCTCGATAAAGAAGCCGTCGAAAAGATGGCCAAAGAAGCCGAAGCAAACGCCGAAGAAGACAAGAAAAAGCGCGATGCCGTGGAAGCCCGCAACCTGCTGAGTAGCACCGTCTACCAGGCCGAAAAGATGAAGATCGACTACAAGGACAAGCTGTCCGAAGACGAGGTCAAGAGCATTGAAGGCGCCATCGAAGTTGCCAAGAAGGTTGTTGACGACGACAAATCAGACAAAGACACCATCGAAGCTGCCGCCAAGGCCCTGAATGACATCATCCAGCCCATCGGCTCCAAGATGTACGAAGCCGCCAAGGATGAGCCTGCCGCCGACGCTGACAAGTCTGACGACGAATCCGGCGCTGACGAAGCTGCTGACAAAAAGAAGAAAGCCGACGACACTGTCGAAGGCGAAGTCGTCGACGAGAAGTAGGACCCTAATAACTAGACAAATAGTTCAACCGCGGGGAGAATAAGGTAAGTAATGTTTGGAAGCAAGAAACAAGTAGTAGTTGGGGACACGCTGCCGGTAACGGTCCATTCGGTGCGCAGCGCCGAAACGTTTGCTGCCGCCCAAAAGTTGTGGAGCGTGAACGCCCGCGCCGTTATTGCTGATCCGCAGAGCGGCAAAGAAGTCATACATTTTGCCCTTACCAATCCGCGGACCGTTATGTGGTTCCAGCGTGATACTGGCCGCACCGATGAATTTGAGCTGATCATTAGCTGGCAACAGGATAAAACCGTGCTGACTGATATCCACATTATCTTACCTGGGCCGGAAAAAGCCGGCGATGACACCTATGTTCGCCAAGTACTGGAGGGCCTGCTGACCAGTGCCGCCACTGTGCCGTTCGCCCAGAGCGAGGCTAAGTAATATGGCTGAAAAACGTGATTATTACGAAGTATTAGGCGTCGGCAAAGAAGCCAGCGCCGACGAGATCAAAAAAGCTTTCCGCCGGGCAGCCGTCCAACACCACCCCGATAAAGAGGGCGGTAACGAAGCGAAGTTTAAAGAGGTCAACGAGGCCTACGAAGTCCTAAAGGATTCCAGCAAACGCCAGCGCTATGACCAATTCGGCCATGCCGGCGTTGGCGGGGCAGCATCATCAGGCGGTGGCGGCCAGTATAGCGGCGGGTTTAATGGCTTTAACGGCCAGCAAGCAGCCGGCTTTGATTTTGACCTTGGTGATATATTCAATAACATTTTTGGCGGCCAGCAACAACAACGCGGCCAGCGCCAGAACCGCGGCCGTGACGTTGAAGTAAATATCGACTTGTCGTTTGAAGACGCCATATTTGGCGCCGAAAAAGAAATTCACCTTAACATCAACGACATCTGCGAACACTGTAAGGGTAAGACCGTTGAACCGGGTCATGAACTCAAGACCTGTACCACTTGTAAAGGCTCCGGCCAGGTCGTCAGCGTCACTCGAACGATTTTCGGAAATATCCAACAGGCGACTGTTTGCCCGACCTGCAAGGGCGCCGGTAAAGTTCCGGAAAAAGCCTGCACCGTTTGCCACGGCAGCGGCACCCAAAAGCGTACCCAAACACTGAACCTCAAAGTTCCGGCTGGTGTCGATGACGGCGCCGTTATCCGTTTGCGCGAGCACGGCGAGGCCATCGCCAATGGCCCTAAGGGCGACCTGTACGTCAACATCCGCGTCAAAGCCCACAAGCACTTCACCCGCGAAGGCGACCTAATATTGAGCGAAGAGCACATCAGCATGATTGATGCTGCGCTTGGCACCGTTATCGACGTCGAAACCGTCGACGGGCCAGTCAAAATGAAGATCCCGGCCGGCACCCAAAGTGGCACCGACTTTAAATTGACCGGGCATGGCGTACCGCACATCCGTTCCGACAGCCGCGGTTCGCATATCATTACGGTTATCGTCGACACGCCGACCAAGCTCACTAAGCGCCAGCAGGAAATTCTGGAATCTTTTAAAACAGAATCCCCCAAGAAGCACGGTTTTTTCCGTTAATTGAATATATT
>DASYJQ010000181.1:0-1530 GCA_035996265.1 Saccharimonadales bacterium (SeqCode) | reverse complement strand
CGACGAGCCTAATCACCCCTGGTATCGGGTCATCAGATTGATACCTGAAGGCAGCCGGGTGCTGGATATCGGTTGCAGCAGCGGCAACATGGGCAACCTTTTAATTACCGAAAAGGGTTGCGAAGTCGTCGGTTTAGACCTGGACGCCAAAGATGTCGCCCTGGCCAGGAAACAACTTACCGCCGCCTACGTAAAAAATGTTGAACGCGATGATCTAACTTCCCTGGGCAAGTTTGATTGTATTACTTTTGTCGACGTTATTGAGCATTTGTTGGACCCGGTAGCGGCTTTGGAAAAGGTACGCGCGCTGCTGAAGCCCAACGGCGCAGTTATTTTTTCGATCCCCAACATGGCGCATATGGCGGTACGGCTTATGCTCCTTGACGGGCGGTTTGAATATGCCGAAACCGGGTTGCTCGACAAAACTCATCTACATTACTATGATCGCCAAGAAGTCGAGCGTGTATTTGCCGACGCCGGTTTTACCTTCACTGACTTTGGATGGGCTGCCCGCCCTTTAGCCGAAAGCCTACTTAAAAAGCAGCTTCGTCACATGGGACTCATTGCCGACCAAGCCTTCCTGGATCGTAGGCGCGAAGTCGAGGGCGCCGCATACGAATGGGTCGGCAAGGCGGTGGCCAGTACGAAGCCGGCACAGCGTGCCGCTCGTCCATTCGCCAGCCCCCCTGTACTGACCGAACCGGAAAAAGTGGAGGCGCTCCAACAAGAAATACGCACCCGCGAAGAAGAAAACGTTCTTTTATACCAAAAGAATACCAAGCTTGCCACCAAGAACGAAGATTTGCTGGCTGAACGAGGGCTATTACTCGCATCTACCAGCTGGCGTTTGACCAAGCCGGTCAGGGTGGCCGGCGCCGGCGCTCGTAAGATCAGGCAAAAGCAACGTCAAGTAACCATGAGTGTGCGCAAGAATCCTCGGCTTCACTTCCTGAGCTACCCGGAGCTTAATCGGGCCAAGCGGGTCTATGCCCATAACGATGAGCTTATTGGCGCGGTCAAGCGGACCGACGGCGTCACTATGGCGGTCGTTATTCATTTGTATTATATTGAGGCCTGGCCCGTCCTGAGTAGAAAATTACACAGCCTACAGACTGAAGCGCCGTTTGACCTGTTTATAACCCTTCCGCCTGCTAATAGCGGTTTTGCAGCTGATGTCCACAAAGATTTCCCTGGCGCCCACACGTTCGTCATGTCTAACCGCGGCCGTGACGTTTTACCTTTCATCCAAGTAGCAGCTCAACTGCCCGGTCTCGGCTATGAATACGTTCTGAAGCTGCACTCCAAGAAGTCGCCGCACTACAAAGACGGGGCAAAATGGTTTGCCGAGATCCTTGATAACCTGGTCCCTGACGACCGGCAGGCATTATCGGCGGTGATTGACACGCTTAAACAAAAGAAGACGGGGGTTATTGGCCCGAGCGGCCAGTACATTACGCTGGCAGTTAATTTCGCTTCTAATTCGTTTCTGCTATTTAAAACGCTGACAAAGTTATTCTCTAAAGACGCCGC
>DASYJQ010000180.1:0-1776 GCA_035996265.1 Saccharimonadales bacterium (SeqCode) | reverse complement strand
AGAGCGCGCTGCCTCCAAATCCGGTAACAAACAGATCCAGTTTGCCATCGTTGTCATAATCCGCCACGGCGACTCCCATGCCCCAGCCGCGGCGCGTCAAACCCGCTTCCTTGGTGATGTCCTTGAACGTGCCGTCAGCTTCCTGATGATAAAGCGTGACCAGCGGATCGCCACCGGCGCGGAACCGCTCAACGGTTCCACCGTTGATCAGCACAACGTCAAGGCGGCCGTCATCGTCGCAATCGAAAAGCCCGGCACCGCCACTGGTGGAGTCGATTACGTAATGCGCTTCAGGCGCCGCGACGTGCTGGACGGTGAGGCCAAGTTCTTTGGCAACGTCTTTAAACATGGGTACGGGCGGCAAGCCGCTGCGATCCTTTTTGGGTGGGCCAGGCAGCTTGGGGACAGGAACGCGCGCGCTGCCGGTTTGCTGGTTCGGCGCCTGTGCCTGTAGCGAAAGGGCCAAAGCGAAGATGAAGAACCAACCAAAGGCAACGCGGAAAAACCGCTGGAAACAAGTTCGAACCATGTTGTGATTGTATCGCAAAGATTTTATGGACATAACCTACCGGTCCGAGGTTCGGGTCGGGAAAAAGAAACGTCCCGCTTGCCGGAATGAGGCACGCGGGACGTTTGAAAGGGCACTGAGTTTTATTTAAAAGGTGAACCTTAATGAGTATTGAAGTTGCCGATCTCGCTGGTTGTTGGCGGACACGGTGCCTGCAACCGGGCTAGGGGTTGAGTTGGCAATGGAAACAGCGTTTGCAAGAGACGTTGTCGGAGCGCCGGTCGCGTCCAGGTAAGCAGGGGTACCGGCCGTGTTTACGGCGTTGAAGCCTATGCCCACGTATCCGTTGGTGTTCCCGTTGTTGGGATTGCCATACTGCGGATGGTTGAACAGGTTAAAGGCGTCGACGCGAAATTGCATTCTCAGCCGTTCCGTAAGATGGAAATTCTTAGACAGGGATAGGTCAACGGTGTTAACGCCAGGACCCAGGCAATCGCCGACCGACTCGTTTCCAATAGTTCCAAGCTTAAAACCGTTCAAGGTGTAGCGGCTTGAGTTGACCCACTGGAAGTTCTTGAAGCCGGGACTACGGCAAGGTTGACCCGCCACAATATTCGGCCGGTAAGAGCCATTTCCCAAACCTATTCCCGAAAGGTCATTCGCGCCTGACCCACCAGCATTGAAACTATTGATGACCGCAGTATAGGGTGTTCCGCTGGAAACATTGACGATCGTACCGACTTCCCAATCGCCCAAGCCGGCGCGGACCAGCCGGTTCAAGTTGGAAAAAGTAGGTGTATTGTAAATCAGGTTGGCCGCAAGGATATGTGGCCGGTGAATAGTCGCCAGGCCTTGCATAGCATTCAGGTTGAAAGGATCGAGAATGAGATTGCCGTTTCCGTTATTAGACCTCAGCGCGACGTCTGCCGTTGTTTTCGAATAGGTATAAGCAAGCCCAAAGTTTACAGAACGCTGCACGCGCGTGTTGAATGCTACTTGCAGCGAATCGTATCGGGCGGTGCCATGATATCCATAGATTGCGATGGAACCGGAATTGATAACGTTAAACGGTTTGAGAGTATTCAGACTGCCGTTGGACTGAGCGAAGGCCAGCCGGTTTGCTGGGGCGATGGCATTGGCGTCGTACTTGCTCTGAGCGTTTCTGGTCTGGCTGCCTACGTAGCCGACTTCCAGCCGGGTGTCTTTCCACAGTTCGTGCTGCACCGTGAAATTATATTGCAAGGAATACGGCTGCCGGGCGGCCAGTT
>DASYJQ010000179.1:0-13470 GCA_035996265.1 Saccharimonadales bacterium (SeqCode) | reverse complement strand
TCGTCGCACTGGCATCAGCACGAGTCGAATATAGAAGAAATAATTTTGGCCTACATGGGTCAAGCCAAGGAAGAAGGTGTAGCATGAACTGGTTTGTCTGGCGGCAGCACCGCAATCAATTTATGATATTTGGGTTGATACTGGCAGCTTTTGCTGTTTTTACCATCCTCACCGGCAACCACTTTTGGCATGCGTACCAGCAGGCGCTGGGTACCTGCAAACAAAACCCGGCAACACCGAGCTGTAGCGATCTGCATAATAGCTTGTCCCAGAGCTATGGCGTTGTTGTGAAAGTGGTGTTTTTAACAGGGCTCAGCGTTCCATTGATACTCGGCCTTTTCTTGGGCTCGCCGCTGTTTTCCAAAGAATACGAAGAAGGTACCAACAAATTGGCTTGGACACAAAGTGTTTCGCGCCGTAAATGGCTCACCACCAAGCTGGTGTGGGCCCTCGCCTTCGCAGCTCTGTATGGCCTGGCTATTAGCCTACTTGTAAGCTGGTGGGCGCGCACCGGCAACGTGCTTGACCATTCCCGATTCGATACTGGCCAGTTTGATGTGCAGGGTATGATGCCGTTCGCCTTCTCGGTGTTCTTTACAGTCATTGGCTTTACTATGAGTGCTTGGTTCCGTAAAACCATCATTGCGCTGGCCGTTACACTCGGGCTGTTCATAGCCTTTCAGGCCTCGGTCGGGCAGTGGCTCCGGCCGCACTATATGACGCCGGTTACTGTTACCTCGCCAATGGGTCCAGGTGCAATAGACCTTAAAATACCGGCCGGCGCTTGGGTACTCAGCAGAAACATCGTCGACAAAAACGACAAGACGTTCAACTCGTTCAACGTTGCCGATATGCCGCAGCGATGCCAGGAAGTCATTCAGCAGTCACAAGCAGATGGTAATGGTCAAGGCGGCATACGTATTAAGGTTGCCGCTGGCCCCGAGTCTATAGACGCCTGTCTGAACAACGCCGGCTACCACCAAATTGCAAAATATCAGCCGCCCTACCGCTACTGGAATTTCCAGCGCATCGAAACGGGCATGTACCTTGGTATGGCAGCACTAGCAACTGGTGTTACCTATCTACTGATACTAAAGCGCGACGCCTAAGCCCATTCGCAGCTGGAACACGACAGCAAAGTTACCGTAGATAAACTCTTGCGGACTATAATAGCATGTGACGCTACCAGATACGCACCCGATCCTTTGGCGGCTTGTACAGGTGTTCGCCGGCCCTAACGTTGAATGCGGCGTAAAACTCATCCGTATTAGTAACTACGCCGTTAACCCGTAATCTAGGCAATGAATGCTGGTCGGACACCAGCAGGCGGAGTTGCTGTTCGGGCCGCATGTTTGTACGCCAGATACGAGCCTGCGACATAAAAAAGCGTTGCTGCGGGGTAAGGCCGTCAACCAGCTCGGCCTGACCGGTTTCTTTTATTTTATTCTGCAGTGCGTCCAGCGCAATAAGCATACCGCCAAGGTCGCCTATATTTTCGCCGAGTGTCAGGGCGCCGTTGACCGGTCGCCCATCTACCACATATTGACTGTATTGTTCTTTGAGTTGCTCCGTGCGGGTTTCGAAAGCTTTGCGGTCAGCGTCTGTCCACCAGGACTTCAAATTTCCGACTTGGTCGTACTTAGAGCCTTCGTCGTCGAAGCCATGGGTAATTTCGTGGCCGATAACCATGCCGATCCCACCATAATTTGCCGCAAAATCACCTTTGGCGTCAAAAAGCGGCGGTTGCAATATGGCTGCAGGAAAAGTAATGCTGTTGGTATTTGGCCAATAGTAGGCATTAATGGTAGCCGCCGACATTAACCACTCAGTCCGGTCAACAGGCTGCAATATACGCCGGGTGTTATACTGCCAGTCAAACTTTTCGAGGGCCATAACATTATCAAGATAGCTGCTACCGATTACCAGACCGGCATAATCGCGCCACTTGTCGGGATAGCCAAGCAGCGACTTAAACGTATCCAACTTTTGGAGCGCTCGTTGTTTGGTAGTGTCAGACATCCATGCCAATTTTTGGATGCGTATCCGCATAGCAGCCTTAATATGACCCACCAAATCATTGATTGCTTGCTTGGCGGCCTCGTCAAAGTACTGTTCTACAAATAACAGGCCGGTTGGTTCGGGCAGCCAGAGGATACACGATTGAATGGCCCGCCGAAAGCGAAGCTCTGGCTTTTTGGCGCCGCCTAAAACTTTGCCATAAAATGAAAAGTACAGGCCGTCATAAGCCTTTGGCAATGCCGCCATATAGGGGACGATGCTCCTGACCGCTAGGTAATCCTGCCAGGTCTTCGTTGGTATGTTGTCGAGTAAAGCCAGGGCGCCTTGTATAAATTTAGGCTGAGATATTACCACGTCACGAGCAGTCTCAAGACCAATGCGCTTAAAATAATCCTTCCAATCAAAACCGTAAAACTCATCGCCCAGCCGATCAATAGGGTAAACGTTATAATTAGCGACCGAGTCTCGCTTTTCGAGTGCAGTCTGGGACACCCGTGCCAGCTTACGCTCCAACTCGTACACGCTAGACGCACGCGACTCGGCATTGTCCATTTGCAACAATCGGAACAGCTTGGTTAGGAATCCCTTGTACTCCTCCCGGATAGCCGCAAAGCGCTTACCGGTCTCTAGATAATAATCACGATCCGGCAGTCCAAGGCCACCTTGATATATCCGCGCAGCATACCGCTGACTATCCTTATCATCTATATCAACGGCTGTGCCCCATACGAGTCGCTTGCCCCGGGCATGTTGGCCGATAATAAACGAACGAATAGCATCTTTATTCTTTAGATGGGCAATAGTATCCAATAGCGGCCGCAGCACCACATCGCCCGCCGCCTCGATGCCGCTTTCGTCCATTGCGGCGCGATAGAACGCTTTAGCCAATAAAATAGTAGGGCTGTCTTCCGCGCCATCCGGCCCTTCTAGCAGTTTTTTTAGATTCTCCATATTTTGGTCGCTCAGAATACTAAAGGCGCTAATCTGCGATTTTTCTGCGGGAATAGGGTGAGCGTCCAGCCATTTTTGATTCACGTATCCAAAAAAAATCATCTCCCAGACTAATACTGGGACTCACTTCGGTTTGTAGCGACATACTAGGGGGCGCCCGCTGGCGTAGACGGGTCTTTCGGCGCTGGCGGGGGCGTGTCTGCTGGCGGCGGGCTAGGTTGTTCTAACGAGCGAATAATTTTAATCAGGTCTTTCGGTACAATGTCTGCCTTAATAACGTAGCCATCGGCGTGCGAAGCCAAGGCGACATCGGCTAAGTTTTCTTGCCCAAGATTGGTTATAAGGATAATTTTAGTATTTTGGCAATTGTACTGTGGGTCGGCGCGCAACTTCTTAAGAATATCTATGCCGGACATACCGGGGAGCATTATATCGAGGAAAATAATATCGGGACGGAAGTGCAACAAAAGATCAAAAGTAGCCGGGCCGTCGCCGGTACATTCAACTTTATATCCGGCTTTGGTGAGCGTAATAAAGTACAGCTCACGGATCATTACTTCATCTTCAACTATTAGGACGTTTTGGAAACCAGCCATGTATGCTATCCAGCTCCTTTGCTTCAGCGTTTGTGTTGGGGTGCTTACCTTCTTGAAACAAGGGTAACGTAAAAAAGAATGTCGATCCTTCTCCTAGTTTAGATACTACCCCAATCTCACCGTGATGCAATGTAATAATGCTTTTTGATATATACAAGCCCAGGCCGGTTCCCCGGTTGCCGGTGGTCAGGCTGTTTTCGACGCGGTAAAACTTTGTGAACAAATGTTCTTTGGATGGCTCCGGGATACCGCGGCCGTCATCAATAACCTCTACCCGGACGAACTCGCCGGTTTGGTACAGTTTTATGGAAATATGACCGTTTTCTGACGTGTACTTAATGGCATTCGACAGCAGATTATCGATCACTTCAGCAATGGCGCTCTCGTCGGCAGCAACAAACACCTTGCTGGATGGACCGTCATATTGGATATGTTGTTGGCGGAGGACCACACTTATTTTCTGCTGATCGATGATGTGGCGGATAAGCTGCGCGAGGTCAACTTTGGAAACCTTGACCCGCAACGAACCCTGTTCAATGCGCGATACGTTTAGAATATTGTTTATCAAATTACCGAGCTGCGTAATGCCGCTCAGGGCGCGCTGCAAATATTCGATGTTCATTACTGTTAATTTCGACACCTCTGACGAGCTATTGACCAGATCCAAGTAACCGCGTACCACCGTTAACGGCGTACGAAGTTCATGAGCGGCGATAGCCACAAAGTCGAGCTTCATGACTTCTAATTCTCTCCCCTGCGTCAAGTCGTGCACCGTAATAATCGCGGCAATGTCGCTCAGCGCTTCGGCGACGACCACTACGAGTTCCAAGTACGAAGGCTTCTCGCCGTGTGGCAGGATAAGGTCGTCATAGTGGTACACGCCGGGTTTGATCAGATTGAGCCGGAAAGCCTGCTCGTTATGCATGATCGCAAAGTTGTCAGGCATGCTTTTGCCGGTTAATTCTTCGGGTTTTTTGCCTACCAGCGCCGCAGCCGGCGCGTTGATAAGTACGATTTCCTGGTTTTTATTAACGGCAATAATACCGTCACTAATGCTCTCCAGAATACTAGCCTGCTTACGGCGTTCGACATTCAGGCTCTTGTTGCGGCGCTGCAGATCCTGCACAAACGCTTCCAGGCTGCCGCCCATGCTATTAAAGCTATGGGCCAAGTTACCGAGTTCATCGTCGCTTTTAATAGGGATTTTGTACTGAAATTCGCCGCGGCCAATCCGCAAGGCGCCGGCGGCCATCATCTGAATGGGTGTCAGCAATTGCCGCCTGAACAGCAGGCTGCAAATCACGACGATTACAGCTACTCCGACCAGAATCGCCAGACCGAGACGATAGAAGGCATTGACGCTGGCGAACACGCTGGACGTCGGCTCTTCGACAATCACTCCCCAGTTGGTACGCGTGATGGCTTTGTAGGTGCCGAGCACGGGCACGCCCTTTTCCGAAGTCGAAGTGTGCACATCAGGGGTGCCGGCTAAAAAGTCTTCTACCTCGTGCACCTTAGAGAGATCGTGGTGAGCCGTCTGGAACGTGGCGTCCGGATGAGCGATCAGGCCGCCTTTATCGTCGACTAAATAGGCATAGCCATTGGCGCCAATCTTAGTGGAAAGTACCGATTGCCACAGATCGCCCAAGTTGAATTCGGCGATTAGCACGCCCTGGATGTCATCTGAGGTGCGGTATTTTCCCAGTTCGGCCGTTGATAGGTGTGTCAAATCTTGCTGGGCGGTAAAACGAATGAGCGGCACGGCAATAGTAACGTGCGGTTTGCCGTCAACATAGACCACCGGGCCGATATATTCTTTGCCGGCCAAAAATGTCGTCGACTTGAATGCGTCACCGTTGCCGACATTGTTGTGCGCGGCGATCAGCCCGTTTTGGTCAAGCGCAATGCGCTCCATGCCGCTCTTGTCTACCAGTGAAACTTTTACGACGTCACGATCCTGTTTTACCAGCGCAGCCAAGTTAAGGCTGGCGTTTGGCATGTCAAACTGGCGCGCAGCCGATGTTTGCGATTGGAAGATCAAAATATTCGTTCGCTCAGCCAAAAAGCTATCGACACGCTCAGCGGCGCTCGTGGCGGCCAACTGCTGTTGCGTGATGGCTTCGCTGCGTAGTTTGGCCTGGGCGCTTATAACCAAAATAATACTAACCGCTATCAGCGGCCCGAGCGATACTGCAAGCAGCAGCATGAGCAATCTTTGGCCAATTTTGAATCTTGTCATTATGTATGGTGCCTGAAAACAAGCTTGACTCACTATAGTATAACTGGTTATGCTAAAAACATGCCACCCGAATCGGGAATCCCGACGCCTGCCCCACAACCGGCACCGACGCCTCCGACACCTCCTATTGAGGTTGCTCCTATAGCTCTATCCCCGGCCCCAGCTCCATTACCGTCCGATTCTCCATCCCTAGTCCCAACTCCGCCCACGACGCCAACGGTTACTCCGCCTGTTTTTTCAGCCAATAGCGCCCCGCTGTCGAATCAGTCTAAGCCCCGCACTATAAAGCGCTGGCTTTTTATGGGCGCCGGAGTCGTCGTACTGCTGCTATTACTTGCCGGTTCCTATTGGATGGGCACACGTAAGCACGTCGAAAACACCCACGAAACAGTAGAAGCAAGCATTACTATTCCGAAAGATGCAACCGTTACCGCCGAATGCGCCGACATGCGCGGCAAGCAATACATCATTCCCAAAGACATCCCCATGGGCCCGATTTACGACGTGTACCAAGGCAAGGTTGTTGCCATGGAGTACCTAATCGGCCAAACCGAGCTCACTAAACAGAGCAATATGTTTGCCAACTTAAGCCTGCCCAAAGTCGACTATGACCATTTGACAATTATGCCCATGGATCCGCACGCCGGCGAAAATGAAGTACACTTCCACGCCATTGCCTATCTGATTTCCCAATCAGAGGCTGCTAAAATCAAATGCAGCGGCACTTCCATGGACGGTATGAGCGGCAGCCAGTAATCAATTTTTCTTAGAAACTTGCGCTACCACATAGTACATTGTACTGTTAGCATAACAGCCGACTAAGCCCTAGGAGCGTACCATGATAACAACTGAACGCTTGAGCCCGGGGCAGGATTGCCAGGCCGTTGCAATTGCACACGAGCTAGGGCAACCTGTAGAAAATATTCATGGCGATACGCTGGCCGTAGTAGGAAATCTAGGTGACAGCATATGCTACGCCGGGGTGCGCGAGAAGGTTGACGCGGTACAGGCCGCACTCGGCAACCGCATCATCGAACAGCATTTGCCAAACCGCCTTATCGGCCCGATGTTTACTGTCGGAATATCCGATGGCATGCGTAACGGAACGCCGGAGATGCGCTTCTCGCTTATTGGGCGGGAAATAACAGCCGAGAGCGCAAGCCTTCACCTCGAAGCAAACGGCGTCCAAGGTGCAGTAGCTGTTGTTGCCTGCGACAAGCCGCCGGTTGGAACGCTATCCGCTATCCTAGAGCGTAATGTGCCGAGCATCATTATGTCCGACGGGTCCATCAAGCCCGGCACAGACCCGCTCACCGGAGAAAAAATCGACCTGGTAAGCTGCTTCCAAATCGCCGGCGACCCCGACGAGGAAAAACAGCGCCGCTACGCAGAAAATGCCTGTCCGGGAAAAGGGAGCTGCGGCGGCATGTTCACTTACAACACTATTCAGTCCTTTATTGCGACGCTTGGCATGGAGCCGCTCCACATGGTTTCGCCGGCATCCGAAGACCCGCGACGTGTCGAACAATTCCCGAATGAACTTATAGACAGCTTGCAAGTTATGATGGAACGGGACATCCGGCCTAAAAATATTGTCACTCCCGCCTCTCTCCGGAACGCCATGATTGTCGCGATCGCGATGGGCGGCTCAACGAATGTCGTGCTCCATGCGCCTGAGATAGCGCAGGCGGCAGGCATCGACTTCTGGAAAGATGTTATGACACAGAACCAATTCAATAGTATTGCCAGAAAAGTGCCCGTTTTAGTAAACGCGCGGCCTTTTGGCAAATACTCGATGGTGGATATAGACGCAGAAGGCGGATTACAGGTAATCATTAAAGAGCTGCTTGATGCCAAGTTCCTTGACGG
Source organism: Saccharimonadales bacterium (SeqCode) (assembly GCA_035996265.1). GTDB lineage: Bacteria > Patescibacteriota > Saccharimonadia > Saccharimonadales > UBA4665 > PMNU01. The sequence goes on along the minus strand of DASYJQ010000179.1, from coordinate 5,796 downwards.
CAGTTGTATCACCTGTACGGGCGAGACACTGCAAGAGCAGGTCGACCGGCTGAATCCCCCTGCGCCCGACGGTGATGTCATACGCACTGTTGCCGAACCCTACAAAGAGACCGGCGGCTTACGGCTCCTGCGGGGCAACCTGGCGCCCGACGGCGGGGCAGTAATTAAGATAGCTGGCGTTGAAGGCGGCATAGAAGATGGCAAATTTACCGGCACTGCCCGCGTCTTTAACAGCGAGGCAAGCTTACTAGCCATGCTGCGCAACGATCCGGACGTTTTCCAGGATAAAGACATGGTCGTCATCCGCTACGAAGGTCCGCGCGGCGCACCCGGCATGCCCGAAATGCTTGACCCGACATCGCGGCTTACGGCGTTATGCCGGAAAAAAGGGATTACCGTAGCCCTCATGACCGATGCCCGCTTTTCGGGGGGTTCAGTCGGGTTATGTATCGGCCATGTCGGCCCTGAAGCATCGCTCGGCGGACCAATCGCATTGCTTGAAGATGGCGACACCATTGAGGTCGACCTTAATGAGGACACGCTGACCTGTAAAGAATTAGAAGATACCGGCACCTACACCGCACGACAAACCTTGTGGCAAGAGGCCGCGCGCGAAAATGGCGGAGAACACCCCAGCATAAAGGTGGTGACTAACCGCGTGCTACGAAGGATGCGGGCGACTGCTGCGACAGCAATTAACGGGGCCGGCATGTCCGCAGCCATGGGCTAAAAACTATGAGTACTCACCATACAGATCCCCGCGTCGACGAATATATCAACAGTTTGCCTGATTGGCAGCAGAAACTCAGTCTGCAAGTGCGGGCGCTCATTCATGCCACGGATCCGGAAGTCGTTGAAACTATTAAACGTACTAACCGGCCGTATTTTATCCTTAACGGCAATGTCTGCGCCTTGCTCGGCGCCAAGGACCACCTTAACATTTTCATCTACGATCCAGTAGCTCCCGACCCCGAGGGCATCATCAACCAGGGGCACGACAACGCCACCGCCCGGGCCATACAGATCCGCCAGGGCGAAACCGTCAACCAGCATGCCCTAACAAATCTCATCAAAGCCGTTATCGCCAACAACCGCGCCGGCGGCTGGCGCAAACTACCGCAATAATAACCCGGTAACTGATCCGCTATGCCGCGTTGGGGTCGGCCTCAAAGATTCCAAATGTATTGTCTTCGGTGTCGAGAAAATACCCCTGCCAGCACCTGCCCGGAACGGCAAATTTTTCCATCGCGACTATGCCGCCATGCTTTAAAATCTTTTCGGCGGCGGCGTCAAAATCTTCAACCTCCATGGAGCATATGTAGGCATTCGTTCCGCTCTCAGGGGGCGGAACCGGCGCTGGGCGTTTTAGGAGTCCGCCCCTGATGCCGTCCGTTTTAATCTGCCAATAATCGGTGGACATACCCTCTTGTTTAGTAAACTCCCAGCCAAAAATTCCGGTGTAGAATATAATGGCTTTTTCGGGAGCAGACGCCTGGATTTCAAAATAATTAACGTTATTCATGATTGTTATTTTAAACTGCGAGTAACGCCGTGAAAATTAAATATCTTACAGGCCCGGACGGTCCGAGCTAATTGCTTGCTGGTGCTTACTTGTTAGTGTTGCAAGTTTTTCCTTATACGCCCGTTGGTTAAAACGGCCCGGGTAGTCGACCAACTCGGTGTTGAGTACGGTAAATCCAGCCTGTCGTAGCGGCTCAGCTGCAACGTCGAAAACGTTGGATTTTATGAGGATAATTCCGGTTTGCGGCCCGGCCAGTTCGCGCACTCTTCCGATGAGCCGCGGCAGGCTTTCGCGGATCCGCTGCTGCCGCTGTTTTTTGGTTACTTCGTGCACCTGTGACTCCTCGAGCGCCTCGATCATGTACCAACCGTCTTGTTGGAATTTGCGGAGCCACTGCTCTTTTTGCTGTTCCAATCCGGGATCCTGGATAGCGGCCGCCTCCGGATATAATGCCCGCATAGTGTTTGTAAAAAGCCGGTCCTCGGCGCGGACCCTATCGCTACGGTAGAACTGGCGGCTGCTTTGCATGCCGGCGGCTGGCGGCGGCGATTCGGCAATCAACAACATGGTGATTTGCTTGGGGCGATACCGCTGCCTGATGTCGTCATATGAATCCATATTTACTATGATACGCTACGTCGCGGCTAAATTTCGGTTTATACTAGTGGCATGAAACAAATCGAAAAGACCTACACTATCCAAGCTCCGATTGCCAAAGTTTGGCAAGCATTGACTGACGCAAAGCTTATTGAACAATGGGGCGCCGGCCCGGCAAAAATGGGCGATACCACAGGCGGCACGTTCAGTTTGTGGGGCGGTGACATACATGGCACCAACACCAAAGTCGTACCTGAAAAACTTTTAGAGCAAGACTGGTATGGTCATGACGACCCCAGCCGCTGTTACAAAGTCTCGTTTGCTTTTGCTCCGCTCCACGAAGACATGACTACTGTTAAGCTCATTCACGCCGACGTGCCCGACGATGAAGCCAAAGATTTCGAGGATGGCTGGCGGGATTATTATTTCGACCCGATCAAAGAGCTGCTCGAAAAATAGACGTCCGCGACAAGTCCGCAATAATTAGTCGCGCGGGCGCGTCACTACACGCAATACAACGCCGCCGATTAGGCCATAGACGATCAGGGCGATCAATGTCGCCGGCTCAAAAACGCTATGCGGAATAGTACCGGCGATCGGTTTGCTGATGTCCCCGAAAATTCCGGTGAACGGCGCGACGAGCGGCGAGCTGATGTTATATACCCAGTTTACAAAACTGGCTGATACGTTGGCGCCGATGAGTTGAAAAATAAAACGGAGTCCTATGACCAGGTCAATCGCTCCGAATACTATCGATATGATCCCCCACATAACTCCTCCTTATGTAAAATCTATTGCTAGTGTAACGCGTTCGCCGTACTCCCGGCAATGGTCACAAACAGCTACGTTCCGCTATGTACCGGGTGGGTTTGCCAGGAGCGAGAAGGCCAACGACTGGTGGCTTTGAATAGCCTGTTTAGTGGCCGCTATCGCCTCCGGTATATTCCGGATCGTTACCCCCGCTCCAGCGCCCAGCTGGACGACAGTGGCACGGATTTTGTCATCCGACAGCGCATACGTATCGCCCTTAGGCACATACCACATACCGACTTCACGGGCGATTAGCTGCCTAGACTGACCGGCGAAATAATAAGTGACGGCCGTGTTTTGCTGTTTTATCAACTCATCCCAGCCATACTGCTGGTCAGCCATCTGCAATTGATCCGGTGTCGCCGGTACGACTGGCAAATCGACTGTGGTCTGGCCGGCTTGCAAGGCCGACACCAGCTGCGCCCGGAATTGCGCGCGATCCAAGGTCACGGCTTTAACCGCCGGCTGAACCTTAAGAATATAATCGATCATTGTCAGCTTTGCCGGAGCCGCCTGTCGTTCATATTTTTGCTGCAATACTGCAAAACCTTTAGTAAATGCCGCGTCATTAATGGCGATCGGCAAGGCCAACGATTGGCCGGCCACAAAATTAGCAACCGGCGGCCAAACCCGAGCTTTGTACATCGACTGCTTGAGATGCGCCGTGTCCACCGAAACACCCAGCTCAGCTACATCGATTTTTAAAGAATCTTTCTTGTACGTAATGGTAAGGCTCGACGGCAAAAACTCATGCTTACCCGCCTTGGCGGCCAGACCGGCATACGTAATGCTGCCCACCCGCTTGCCGCCGGCATCCGTGCCAGGATATGTGCGGCCATAGAACATAAAGGCTGTTGCGACGTTGACCACTATAAAAGCCAAACCGATACCGGCCAATACTATCATTTTCGTTTTGTCGGATGCAGCCCGGCGCCGGACAAACTGATGCGGCGTGTTCATTTAGACATGCGGCGTAATATTGTAGTTCTGGTTGAAGATATTCTGCGGATCGTATGTCTGCTTAATTTTGGCCAACCGTTCGTATGTCGCCGTAGGATATGCCGCCGGGACTTCGGCGCCTGTTAGTTCGGTGAAAAAATTAATGTAGGCCCCGTTACCGTAATGCTCGATAGCGCGCCAGCCAGCTAGCGCTACATCAATATCGGCAGCCGAAGCATCAGGCGCTACGAACGCCGGCATGACCATAAAAGCCTCGCTATCGCGATGGGCAAAAGCCGTCGCAGCAGCAGCGACACGATTCATGGCGCCGCCGCAACTTCTGATTTGCAGCATGTGCCCCTTTTGCTTATTGATAGTTTCGATCAAATCATCGCTAAATTTCCGTACAAACATATTGTTGGTGATTATTTTAAAACCCTGTGGCGGGTGCGCTTCTTCGAGAACGTCGGCATAGTCTTTTTCGGCAATGTCCTGGCGCACGACCTTGCCAAGTTGCTGTAATGGGCCAACGGCCTGCATAGCTGCGCCTTTGTCGTCGCTGGCATAGCAACACATAATAATAACGGCTGGCGGATTGCCGCCAAATTCCGGCATTATCAAGAGCGTTGTCGTTAACTCTTCAGGGGCCTGACGCATATAGTCACGCCAGCCTTTTAACACGCCGGCAACATCATCAACGCCATATGCTATGGTACCGGCATAGACCTTACCCATCGGGTGGGCGATGAACTCAAAGCTGGTACCAACGCCAAAATTACCGCCGCCGCCCCGAATAGCCCAAAATAAGTCGCTGTGCTCGTCGGCGCTGGCGCGGCGTATGGCCCCATCGGCGGTTATCACTTCGGCGGCGACAAGGCTGTCGATAGCCAGGCCATACTTGCGGATCATCCAGCCCATTCCGGCGCCAAGCGTCAAACCGCCGACACCAACAGTTTTAGTGTCGCCGGATGAAAGAGTCAGGCCATGTTTTTGCAAGGCAATGGCAATATCGCCCCACAATGCTCCGCCGCCGATACGCACCCGATGCGTTTGGGTGTCGAGCACTTCAACGCTGTTCATATGCATCAGGTCAATGACGACTCCCCCGTCGTTCGTACTAAAACCAGAACCGCTGTGGCCGCCGCTGCGAACTGACAACAGCAGCTTATTATCCCGAGCGTACTTGACAGCCTGCACGACGTCGGACGCAGTACGCGGACGGGCGATAAGCGCCGGCGTACCTTTGAACAGGTATGTTGCACGGGCTTGGTCATACTGGCTATCACCGGGCTTAATAATATCGCCCGTAAAATTACTTTGTAGCGCCTCGATAGTTTGTTCTGCCATGACTATTCCTGATCGTAAGCCTTTTGTAATGTTGCTATGTCGATCTTCTGCATCTGCAACATGGCCTGCATGACCCGTTGGGCTTTTTTAGGGTCTTCGTCTTGCAATAGCTCATTTAAAACGCTCGGGACAATTTGCCAGGACAGGCCGTACTTGTCCTTCAGCCAGCCGCATTGACTTTCTTCGCCGCCGTCAGCAGTCAGCTTTGACCACAGCTCGTCGACTTCTGCTTGCGACCTGCAGTCGACCACAAATGATATGGCTTCGGTAAACTTAAACTGCGGGCCGCCATTGAGGGCCGTAAACCGTTGCCCCTCAAGCTCAAAATCAGCGACCATTACCGAACCGGCCGGCCCGGGGCTGCCCTCAGGGTAGCGGCTAACATCCAGCACTTTTGAATTTTTAAAAACAGACACGTAGAAGTTCATCGCCGCTTCGGCGTTATCGTCGAACCATAGGAACGGGGTAATTTTTTGCATAGTAGTTCTCCTTGCTATTAATAATCATTTGCTGCGTTTTGCTCACCCCCTCCATAATACCCTGCGAGCGTGCCTGCAAAAAAAAGTATCATAAAATAAATG
>DASYJQ010000178.1:0-3552 GCA_035996265.1 Saccharimonadales bacterium (SeqCode) | reverse complement strand
GCCCAGCAGGTGGTAGATGGTTATTTGCAGGTTCGTGTCGATGGGGCTGTGGCCGCTTGCCCGTATCATATTAACCCCGGCGTGCGCGCCAAAAACAGGGCGTTATTAGGCAAGGGTAATCCGCAACAGATTGAAGCTCTCGCGGCCAAATGGTTTGGTATATATGATATGCATACCAATGGCGATGCGGCGACCCTGCGGGCATTCCTGCTGGCCTGCGGTATTGGTGTTGATTGTTCTGGTTTCGCTTCGTGGGTGCTGAATGGCGTTACTACCGAGCACCTCGGCCGGCCGATTTGGAAGTGTCTGCGATTCCCGGGCGTGCGGCGAAATATCGTAAGTAAGGTCAGGCCGATTGAGAATATCTCGGCTAACTTGTTAACCGGCCATCTTAATTCACAACCTATAACCCATCTTACCGAGGTCAAACCAGGCGATTTGATCCGCGCGGCCAGTTGGCACCATGTCGTCATAATCATAGAAGTCGGACTGGATAAAGATGAGAACGCCGCGTATTTCCAGTATGCGCAATCCAGCTGCATGTACGGCACCAAGGGTGGTGTCCGCACTGGTTTTGCGATGATAAAAAAGCCGCAAGGAACATTACTCGACCAGGAATGGTTCGACAACTATGATCGAAGTGTTATTGAAGAACTCATTGCCGAAGGCGGCGATGACAGCCGCGTTGTGCGCTTAAAGGCCTTAGCCTAGTGCTAACTACCGTCCGTAAGTATTGCAGCAAATTGTAAAAAGTGGGTTACAATGGGGGTAACAACGACCCACAAAGGGGAAACAAATATATGATCAAGTATTTCTTTAAAAGTTTGCGCAGCGAGCGCGTCCAGGAATTAGACGCCTACAAGCCGGGCTGTTGGATATATGTCGAAGCGCCGAGCCAGGACGAAGTCGAGCTGCTCGTTAAAAAGTTTGATGTGACCGAAGGCCACTTGCAAGACGCCCTCGACGAAGACGAAATGCCCCGCCTCGAAAAAGAGGGCGAGCAAAGTTACATATTCGTCCGTTTTGCTTACAAAAGCTTTGACGGCGAATTGGTCACCGCACCGCTGTTATTTGTATTCGGCAACGACATTGTCATCACCGTATCGCAGGTACGCTTGCCGCTGTTGGAAACATTCATGAACGGCAAAATTAACTTCGCCACTACCCAGCGCGCCAAGTTGATTCTGCTTATCCTGCAGCAAATTGTTGAACAGTATGACGGCTTTATCACCCGCACCAGCAAGCAAATTAAACTAATCCGTTCGCGTTTGCGGGGTCACGAAATAACCAACCAGGACTTCATCGATTTTGTCATGATCGAGGACGAATTAAACGAATTCTTAAGCAGCCTGATGCCAACCAATGCCACCCTGCGCCGCCTGTTACTCGGCCGCTACATGCCGCTGTTCGCCGAAGACCAGGACATTGTCGAGGACTTGCTGCTCAACAACGAGCAGTCCATCGAGGCTTGCAACAGCAACATGCAATCGATCATCCACATCCGCGAAGCCTATACCAGCATCAGCAGCAACAACTTGAACCGTACCATGAAGATCCTGACCGCCGCCACGGTGATTATCGCCTTGCCCAACGTTATTTACAGCATGTATGGCATGAATGTGCCGCTACCGTACCAACACCGGCTCTGGGCTTACCCTGTCTTAATGGCCATAACACTCATATTAATAATCTCGGTGTACACCATAGCGCGCCGCAAGCGCATTTTCTAGCTTTATTTTTGGCGCCTCATCTGTTAAAATCACCTTTGTTACCAGCGAGATATGTGGGGCTGTAGCTCAGTTGGCTAGAGCGCTTCCATGGCATGGAAGAGGTCCAGGGTTCGAGTCCCTGTAGCTCCACCAAATAGACAACCACCAATATATTACCTCCGTTAAAAGCGTGTTCTAAGATTTTGCCCCTTTGGACACGCTTTTGATTTACCTCTGTTAAAAAGTTCGAATCCCTTACGGTAGCTCAGTCCGGCTTATTTGAACTTAGAATCAGTAAAGTGATGGACGCCCGTGCTGCTCACTAAACACTTGCAATGTCCGGCAGCCTACCTGATAATTCGGCTTAATAAGTAACAGCGGGTTCAACATATGACAACAAAGACAGCGTCGCGGGGGGTTTACGGCCGTAGAAGTCATTATCGTAATCTTAGTGTTACTGTTCGTGGGATTCGGCGGATGGTATGTGTGGCATAAGAACCATAAGAGTGAACCAATAAAGCAGTCGAGCAATAAGACCTCGCAGACTAATCAAAGTACGAAGCCGACGGATCCGTACGCGGGATGGAAGATATACTCCGACGCGCTGTATCACTATAGCTTTAAGTATCCGACGGATTGGAATCTTACAATACAGACGACACCCCAACAGCTAGGTGACGCAGGCCAAGTAACAATAGCGAGCCCAGATGGGGCAGTTATCATGACCTACGAGAACGGCAACAATCATGACGGTGGCCTTACAGCAATTTTGCCTATCAGTATTACACCTTTGAATCCTACGAACCAAGATTTGACAGTACTCGGGAGTTCTTTTAACTCCAACAATGACACGAGCTTCTTTCCGTCCTATGACGTCGTAGGTACGTCTGTTCTAACGACCTATCCACTAACGGTTGGAACAAGTTCGCAATTTCCTGCGCCTATTAAATTTACTGACCAAGGGGGTGGAAGCTCGCCCACAAGCGGTAGTTTTTCGGCAGCCCCTTCGTCCGCCGTCCATACACTGGCCGAAGCCAAATCCTGGTTCACGACACCAGATGCCAAGACAAGCTTCCAAACTCTCAAATCGTTTTCGTATAACAAGTAACTTTAACAACTAGCAACAATAGCGTCCTGGTGGTGAGGGCCTTACCACCGCGCCATGATCCCCAAGGGTTGGACGGTTAGACCTAGCCCCGCTCACGCTTCACCCCATGCTTCCGTAGCTGCCGCTTCACACTGCTCAAGCTGATCTTGAACTGCTCAGCTACTTGCTGCTTGGTTGCACCCGCGCGGTAGGCGTCGAGCAGGGCATCCCAAATAGCCACAGTCGCTGCTTTACAGAATCTACTTAAACTCCTGAACGGCTTATTGAAGACTCCAGCCTCAGTGTTCCTGCCCTACCAAAACCACATGCAGATGGCGGGATATTATTTATTAAAGCGGCTAACAGTAATCATGTTGCTTCTGCTGTCAAAGTAAAAGCCGCGCCGGGAGTTACACCGCGCTTTACTAAAATCACAAGTAGCGTAAAAGCGCTATCAATGTATGACAATGGTTTGGATAGCTTGCTCGACGGTTTTAAGATTATCGGCATCACCAGCATTTTGCATATATACAACGTCCAGCTGTTTGCCATTTGGTAAGTTGAAGACATACTGATAGATCTTGTCGCCTTTCGTGACGCCAGTAACTGTCTGCGTGTACTCAATGTGGTATCGTTTGCCCTTTAAGCTGCCGACTGAAAAGTCTGTGGTAGTTACGGTGCCAATATCGCTGGATGGTTGCCATTGCGGTGCGTCATACTGCTTGTCTGTAAAAGCTACGTTAAACTTCCTCGTGT
>DASYJQ010000177.1:0-15214 GCA_035996265.1 Saccharimonadales bacterium (SeqCode) | reverse complement strand
TCCAGGCTTAAAGCTGACTTGGTATGAAACACCGGTCTGGTTAATACGAGAGTCACTCATCCTAATAGAACGAGTCTGTACCTGGGCGCCAGTCGGGAAAGCGTGCGCCTTCTTAAATGTAACTATTGGCCCTAACCCTGCAATGGCGAGGGCAAAAGCTAGAACCGCGTAAGATGGTCGCGATAGCTTATGGAATTTTGTTTTCATGCGATGCATGTACCCTTCTAGTTTTTGTTGTGTTGGTTGAGTTTTATAGTACTAGAGTATCACGCTAATGCTAGTGCTGCAATATATTTATCCACAGTGTTTTCTGAACTTACTATGCACACGAATACCAATTTATTAAAGATTGCCCACATATCTTAGGCACTGTGGGCTTCACTTATCTTTCTTCTACAGGCCAGTGGCGGAGACAAAGATGTCACGCTGGCTGTTACTATCGCCACTCACTAAATTAGTAGCATATGAGTCATAGGCAGCCGTTTTGCCGTCCAAGCTAATACTCGCAATTCGACTTTCATCATCCCCTTCTGTTCCACCACTATCCCGCGTCAAGAGTTCTGTTGTGCCTGCGTTAGGATCCCTGATAAATAGTTGCCTTTGGCCGGCCGTTGCCGCTGCGTCAAGGTTCGTTGCCGTACTGCCAAACACTGATGAACCTTTATCGCTAATACTGAAAAACAGCGGAGCGGTAGGGGCGATTCCAACTGGCGCGTTGGCTAATACACCGCCAGTTGTTTGATCCACGAGGCTAAACTGATCATTAATACGATCGTAATTATAAATGTGGTAGTACAAAGTCATACCGGCCGTTATAGGATCGAGATTACTGGCATACGAACTGAATCCAATATAGTTGCCGTTACAAGAAATCCTTGGGCTCACTGCAGCACCGTTTGCCGACCCAGTGATATTTGTAAGTCTACTGCCACCTCGCCTATCTAGCAGAAAAACATCAAAGTGTGAACCGCCTGGCAAACCGAGGTACGATGCCGAGCCGTCAAAAACTATGAGCGAGCCGTCGCAACTCATATGCGCGTCGTAGGGGTCACCACCCGTAGAACCGGATGCTACAGCATTCACCCAAGTGGTAGTATTTGTAGCCCTATCGAGCAAAAAAACGTTGTAGTGTGAGCCACCGCTCATTGTCGGCCCCAGATTGGTGGCATAAGACCTAAAAAGGACAAATCGGCCATCACTACTTACGTCACTGGCGTACGTTGGACTATTCGCAAAGGTTCCGGATGAAACTTCCGTAAGGATCGTGGTGGTATTACTAACCATATCACGCATATAGAGCTGTTGGTCGCCGGTAGTTATCGTCCTACCGTCAATGAGATTTGAAGATGCGGATGAAAAAACGACGTAACGACCTGTTTCACTAATAACAGGGGCGGCACTGTACTGATTTGCCCCAACGCCAGCGGTAGATACGCTCGCCCTCACCACCGTATTAGCGCTGATGTTTCTCACGAAGATGTCCTGCACATTATTAAAGTCCGTACCTACAAAATAGTTTTGTGGATTTCCAAACACAACAAATCGCCCGTCGCGAGATATAGAACTTGAATTACTGTCCGCAGACGACTGCGCCCCAGCACCCGTTAGGCTAACCCGAGTATTAGTGCCCGGCACCGTAGCCGCCGCCCGGTTCCCCGCAAAGTTGAGTGACGCAGCCAGTACCGCCGCACTAAAAACGCCGACCACTAGTGTCGACGCCTTTATATTCCTCGCATTAAATCGCCTGCCAGTTACGCCTTTGCGATACAAGTACTTCATCCCGGCCCTCCTTATGCATTGTTTCTAAATCCATCGTAACAAGCTAATAATTAAATAGTCTTTAAATTACAGTGGGTTGAGAAAATCCGCTATTTAAACTATTATTTCCACAGATGAGACCAGTACTTTTTTACACCGTAGGCTATCCGGGGGCAGGCAAAACAACTTTGGCTAGCAAGCTTAGTTTTTTGCTGGGCGCCGAACACCTGCGCGGCGACAAGATTGGTATTGAGCTATTCCGCTTCCCGACGTATTCACCGCAGGAGCGGACTATGGTTTACGGCGAAATGGGCCGGCGCGCGGGCAACCATCTGTCAAATGGCAAGCATGTGCTATATGATGCCGCTACAAACACTTATGCCCAGCGTGAACAATTGGCCAAACTCGCCAAGCAATATGGCGGCCAAGCAATTGGTATATGGGTACAGGTGCCGGCACAACTAGCTAAAAAACGGGCCGGCACTGCCCGCAGCGATGGATTGGTCGGTGCGGTCGTGCGCATTATCCCGCCGCATGTCTTTGACCAGTACGTGGCCGCCTTCGAAGCACCACAAAGCGATGAACGTATTATTACCATCTCCGGCGATGCCGTATTCCCTCTGCAATATCGCCGAATACAACGGCAGCTCTACCAGCACCAGAACAAACTACCGCGGCTCATCCAGTAAGCCTACCTAATACGTAGAAGTCGCAACTAACACACCGTTGTAAACGTAAGTGCCGTCTGCCGTCAGGTTGCTGATGTTATATATGAACGAAATTGTGTAGTCAGTTTCGCCGGAGCTTTGGCTGGAGCTAGCAATAGGGTCACCTTTAACATATTTATAATTGTTGGTTGTGCCGTATCCGGCGGCGACCGTACCAAAACTAAACGTGTTATCCGGCACTTGCACTGGTGGCGCGCCGAAAACTATCGGGTTACTATTAGCGACTAAATTTATGCCGAATTGTTCTGTGCCGATCGCTGGAAGCGATGGAGCAGTAAGGCCGGCAATCGTATAGCTGCCCGTCAAGTTAGTAGGCGGATTTGAAGCCAATGTTACCACATATCCCTGCGCCAGATACGTTTTAACGGCAAACGTTCCGCTCGCTGTTGCGGTACCAGCTGTACTAATTGTCCCAAGGTCAGTACTGCTGCCGACAACGCTAAACGCCAAGTACGGGTTACGGTCTGTGTTAAACCCCGCCTGCGCCTTAAATGCATTACTTGCCGTATTCCCTTGTGCAATCTCACCCGCGCTCTGCTTGGCGCAGTAACTTGCAGAACAGGCATTCAGCTCGCCGCCGGCGCCCATAAACACCTGGTCTACCGAATAATTACTAGACTGCGCGTCCGCGGCATATGCCACCGGATTCAAGCCTAATACCACAATAGATACTATGCCTCCGAGAGCCATTACGCCACGTCTCCATTTCATATGCCCTTATTTTCCAACATTTTTAGTCCAAAGACAATCCGTTTACGCTTTTTGGCCATTATTTAGTAAGATATAGACAGAGAAAAGTAGATGGATCCGTCACAAGTACAAGAAGACAAGTCGAACGATGTGCATTCGTTGGAAAATTCGGATGGCGCTGCTGATGACAAAAAAGATACTGGCGCCCCCGTTGAAGCGACAGTAACCAAAAGCGAAGATGGCAAGACTCAAACTACCGACGCCAGCGGCGGCGATAAGGGCGACGACCCTAAACCCAAAAAAGAAAATTCCTTTATTGTAAAACTCTGGCACAAGTTCAACATTTATCTGATGTTGTTCATTCTGGTTGTTATCCTGGCGGTCGGCATCGTCGTTATCCTAACCATCAAAGGCAAACAGGACGCCCAAAAAAGCATCACCTCGCAAAGCTTGTCGCAGAGCGCCTTACAGCAGCTGGCCAACACCGACGTAACTGTCGGCGATGCCAAGCAAGTGCTTACCGTGCAGTCTAACGCCGTATTTGCCGGGTCGGTGCTCATCCGCAGCAACCTCGAAATTGCCGGCACGCTTAAAGTAGGCGGCGAATTATCGCTAACCAGCCTTAAAGTTTCCGGGCAGTCGCAGCTAAACGACGCGTCTACCAATAATCTGACCGTGGCCGGCACACTGACGCTACAGGGTGTGCTGACCATCAAGAACGGTGTTAACGTCAGCGGTAACAGTAACTTTACCGGCAATGTCACCACCACGTCGCTTACCACCGGCCAATTGCAGTTGAACGGCGACTTGAACCTGACGCACCACATTACCGCCGGCGGCACCATCCCGGCCGCAGCCCGCGGTACGGCTGTCGGTGGTGGCGGCAGCATTAACCTCAGCGGTTCCGACACTGCCGGTTCAATCTCAATCAGCACGGGCGGTTCGCCACCCGCCGGTTGTTTTGTGGCCGTTACGTTTAGCCAGAAGTTTTCCGGCTCGCCGCACATTGCGATCTCCCCGATCGGATCCACGGCTGGCGACCTCAACTGGTATATCGATCGTTCCACGACCGGCTTTAGCATTTGTACCACCACGCCGGCGGCAGCCGGGCAAACGTTCGGCTTCGACTATGTCGTCTTAGATTAATCCTGTGTCGGACGGGCGCGCTGCCAGTCAAAGTAGCGGACGGGCCGGCCGGCATCGTAAGTTTCGAGTTCTGTCGTGTCCAGGCCCAGCCGCTGCGCAATGGCTATGGCCTCTTTGCCGAAAAGGTGGGCTTTCATGTTGACGATAGTATCAAGCCCTTCATCGCCGACCACAGCGCGTACCTTTTCGAGCATCGAACGGTCGGTGGTTCGCATACCGAGTATTAAACCGTTTTCCACGGCGGCGGGCGTCAAATCATCATGCGCTTCAGCAACCTTTCGCACTAACGCGCTCCTCAGTAAATCAAGCGGCCGGTAACCCGGCACAATGGGCGGGCGACCCATTAGCTCCAACTTTTTGTTGATCGACATATCGGTTACCATCTCGGTGAGACCATGCGGTTCACCGGGCGGTAGCGTGGTCGGCAGATCCCAGTAACCAACCTTAATATCTTTTACGTGTATTGGCTCTATTTGGCCGTTAATCATGTCGTAGGCGGGCGGCTTAGTGTTCGCCACCACCAGCGAGCCGTCGTGCTCCATTTCGTGCCCCATGCCGTATTCGTCGTGTGCCTGGTCGCCGCGCTTGGTCCATACCACACCCGTGTCGGGAGAATTAAAGCCTTGGCTTGATACGCGCCTCTCCGCCTCTTTGTCGCCCCAGCGGCCAGCGATGCCGGCCAAGTATTCATTTTTTGAATTGAAAAGGTGTATGCGGGCCGGATCGGTTTTGGCAGGCGCTGGCGCGCCGATCTCTTTAGCCATGGCGGCGTCGGCCTTGTCGTAATCGGCGATAAATTCCATGTCGGCATCGGTTTTGGGCGCTTCGCCCCTGAATGGCCGGCGGCTCATTCTGTCGAACCGGTCGACAGTTTCGCGCCGCGCCATGGGCGTATCGTTGGGACCTCTAAAATCATACTGCCGCACCTTCGCCCGGCTGCGCTTCTGGCTTAGCGGCTTGGGGTGCTGCCTCCGTACTCGCGGTGGAGCTGTTGCTAGTCTCAGCCTTGGGTTCGGCCTTGGGAACCGGTTCTATTGTCGCTAGCCCGCTAACAGGACGTCTGGATGCAGGATCTTGGCTGGCGTCGTCCGGGCGTCTTTCGTCGTCTGCTGCCGGTGGCTCGGCATCAAGTGGCTCGGCAGACGATGCTGCCGGTGGTTCCGCTTCGGCACTGGCTGCCGGTTTCGCCGGTACCGGCGGTTCCTCTTCGGTTTCAGCCCGCCCCCTAGATACTGCTCCGGTTAACGGTACGCGTAGCGGCTCAGGTTCGGCGGAGCGGGAACCTGAGCGTTTGCTTCGTCGGCATCTTCATGCGCCGTAATCTCGTCAGTGGTACTGGCATATTCAGCGCCAATTTTAGACTCGTCGTCATAATCCTCTTCATCCTCTTCAGGCGTCATATCAAATACGCTTAAATCAGAAGGTATGTCCATTCGGCGCAAGGGCGTAAAAGACTGGGCGGTAGGGTATTCGGAGCCGGCATCACTCATATATAGAAAATAACTATACCATAATAACGAATATTTGTGACTACTGATTAGATTCTGGCTAGATATCCAGGAAAACGGTAACCTGGTCGGCTTTGACATGCATCAGGCCGCCGGAAATACGGATACGCTGTTCTTCGGGCGGCGTGTTAACCGGTTTGATGATCAGCTCACAGGCGCCAAGCAAGGTCATAAAGTTGTGGTGGTGCGGCAACACGTCAAACGGACCGGTGGCGTTTTCACCGGTCAGGCTGTAGCCGTCCTCATTAAAATAGGTCTTAAACGGCGAATAGACCTTGATATGCATTGTAAGCTTACCGCCCGCCGTGGCCTTTTGCTGCGCTTTGGCTGCTGCAATCTGGTCGGCTTCGGTGGTGTGGTCCTCGATCATACGATGATTTCTTCGATACCCTTCAGCATGTCGTCGCGCTTGACGTACTCACCCTTCTTGCCCGTCATGCTTTCCATAACGTTCATGTTCTGAGTGAAGTACTCAATCAGTTTTTTGGCCTTGGCGTAGTCGGCGCGGTCGGCTGGCGACAGTTCGTTTTCACCAATAATGGCGATGATCGGCTTCAGCATTTCATACTTCTGCAACAGGCTTTGGACTTGCACGCTCAAAATGTAGTGGCGGTCGCCGACGATTTCGGGCGTCAAAAGGGATGACGTGGTGTGGATCAGGTCAACAGCCGGGCGGATACCCTGCTCGGCCACGGCACGGCTGAGGATGATGATGCTATCCAACTCGTGCTGGATCATCTGCACCGCCGGATCGCTGGTATCGTCGGCTGGCACGTAAATGGTCTGCACGGCGGTAATCGAGCCGTTCTCGTTGGAACTCAGGCGGTCCTGTAACAACTTAACGTCGCTGAAGATTGTCGGCTCGTAGCCGCCTTCTGACGGCACCTGGCCGATCATGGTCGCCACTTCGTTACGGGCCTGGATATAGCGGTACATGTTGTCGGCAAAGAACAGGATGTCTTTCTTTTGGTCGTCGCGGAAATATTCGGCCAGCGTCACGGCAGAAAGGGCGATCAAGGAACGCTGCACCGGGTTCTCATTCATTTGGCCGAAGAACATGCAGGTACTCTTTAAAATATCACCGGTGTTTTTGAGTGTATCGTATAATTCGTGGCCTTCGCGGATGCGCTCACCGATACCAGCAAAAAAGCTCAAGCCGCCGCCCTGTTTGGCGACGTTGTTGATCATTTCCATGGTCAGCACCGTCTTGCCGACACCGGCGCCCCCGACAATACCAATCTTGCGGCCTTTGACGAACGGGGCGAAGAAGTCGAGCACCTTAATACCCGTCTCTAGAATCTCCGGTTTCTGCACGCTGCCGGCGCCACCGCGCTGCGGCAGGGCAAAGATATTGCGGTGTTCCATGTCATGATCGTCAACCGGCGGCAGGCCGTCAATCGGAGCGCCAAGGGCATCCACAACGCGGCCGATCATTTTGTCGCCGACGGGGATTTCGATAGATTTGCCCGACGGCGTACAGGTCATGCCTTTTTGGATACGGAAGTCCGTACGAATGATCAGGCAAATGGCACGGCCGCCAGCCTGCAAGCTGTCGACTAATAATTGCGTACCTAATGCATCAACCGTCACCAGTTCATGTACGTCTGGCACCAGATCGTCAAACTGGACGATCACCGTCAGGTCTTTTACGACACGTACGACGCCCTGGTTCATTACTTGCCTCCCATTCGCATGCCGTTAATCATTTCCTTAAGCCGTTCGTCCTGAATATGACGTTTTGTCCGGTTAAAATCTAGTCGTAAATCGTTCACCAAATCGGTGGCCCGGTCTTTGGCCATGCTCATGGCCCGGAAGCGGGCGGCATACTGGGCTAACTTGGAATCCAGAATAACCTGGCTGAGGGCAATTTCGGTCATGGAGCGCTCTAGGTGAGCAACGACGTCGAAGGTTGATGGTTCAAAAATATACGTATCCTCGCTAATGACTTCCTCTGACTTCACCTTGCCGGCAACCGCGCGTCCCTGGTCGGCCACGGCGCTTTGCAGCTCAATGCGTTTCGGGTCTTGGGACATTAACGATACGTACGTCTGGTAAAACACCGAAGTGCTTTCATAGCGGCGGACTTCCTGCACCAGTGGGCGGACGTTAATGTTCTTGTCGCGGGCTGGCAACGTGTAGTACTTCTTAAAACCGATGTGCTGCTGCAGCAGCAGTACCGCTCCGTGGTGCCCAACGACGACAATATCCTGCTTGTCGGGATTATGGTCGGCTAACATCATTTTAATAAGCCGCTGGTCGATATCACCGCCGAACCCGCCCTCGGCGGTGATAACAATATAAAGTTGCTTTTTTATGATGTCGTCATGCGTAGTACGGCCAAAACGGAACAGGCTGTCGACACGTAATTGCTGGTAAATGTGCCAGATCTCGCTAAAGAACGCTTGCGATTCCAGCACTTGGTTCTTAACACTGGCGATGCGCATACTGGCCAGGCCTTCGAACACGCCCGTCAGGTTGAGAATGGTGTTCATGGCGATCTGCTCTTCAGCGACTTCTTGGAGGCGGCTCATTTCTTGGCCTCTTCTTTCGATTTCTCGTCGTGCTTGGATTCTTCTTTTTTGTCGTCCTTCTTGTCTTTGTCGTCTTTTTTGTCGCCTTCAGCGGCTGCCGGGACGGCCGGGACGTCGGTGGCCTTGGCGGTTTGTTTCTTAACTTCTACCGTACTCAATTTTTTGAGTTCGTCGCGGATGACGTCAAAGTTGGCGTCGTCGTCCTGTAGTTTTTTGGAAAGTTCGCGGACGTTCTTTTTAAGGCCCTCGACATTAATCTGTTCATCGACCGTAAAACTCAGACAGACATCCAGCATCAAGGTCTGTTCTTTAAAGTTATACGTCTCGCCAGGAATCTGGTTGAGCACTTTGTACAGCAGTTCACCCCTGGCCAGATCAGTTTGGGCGCTAACCGCAAGCTCGGAACCGAAGCGGGCGAATTCCTGGGCGGTGTGGTGGGCGGTAATAGCCTTAAATAGGGCACCGGCCTGATTCTGCTGGCGCTTGGATTGGCCGCGGCCACCGACACGGGAAACACTCAGCCCGGCGTTGACGGCGGGGCGCATCGTATCGCGGAAAATTTTCATATCCAAAATCCACTGGCCGTCGGTAATCGACATAACGTTCGTAGGTAAGTAGGCAGCGATGTCGCCGCTGGCGGCAAAGACCATCGGGATACTGGTGAGCGTCTTGTGGTTGCGGTTCAGCTTACCGGCGCGTTCCAGCAAGCTGGAGTGTACGTAGAACATGTCGCCTGGGTAGCTGTCGCGGCCCGGGCTGGACCCCGTTAGCAGGGCCATTTCACGATAGGCCTGGGCGTGGGCGGTCAGATCGTCGTAGACAATCAATGCATCCTGATCCAGATGCTGCCAAAAGTACTCGGCCATAGCGCAGCCGACGTACGGCGCCAGGTAACTGTGCACCAACGAGTCGGCCATCGTCGATACCACGACGATGGTCTTTTTCATGGCGTCGTTGGCTTCCAGGCGGGACAATAAGGTGTCGATGTCGGTACGGCGCTTGGCAATCATCACGTACACGGTGGTGATGTCGGTGTTCTTTTGGTTAATAGCCAGCTGCGTGGCCAGGGTACTTTTACCGGACTTGCCGTCGCCAAGGATAGCAATACGCTGGCCGCGCATTAAAGCAAACAAGGTATCAGTAATCGTCACACCGGTTTCCAGTTGCTTATCGAGCAACTCGCGTTCGTACAACATCGGTGCTGGCGAGAAGACCGGCAATACGCCATCGGCCGCGATCGGACCTTTACCGTCCAGCGGCTCGCCGGTAACCGACACGACACGGCCGACAAAGTCTTTGCCGACTTTAGTGACCAGTTCTTCGTGCTGAATAACACAGGTGGTGCCGACGCGGACCGTTTTGGTGCCGAGGTGCAGAATAACCATGTGGTCGTCAAAAATATGATGCACGTAACCCTTGCTGCCATCTTCAAACATTATCAGGGCGTGCAGATTACAGGGCTGCATGCCTTTGACCATCACCATAAAACGGTCAACGCCAATAACCTCGCCGACCGGCTTACCGGCGGCCACTAACTGATCAAAGTGGCGATTGTCGCTCATGCCGGCGCCTCTTGAACGACGGGCTCGGGTTCACGGGCAGTGCCGGCGCCAATCGGAACGATCGGCGGGGCTGGGACTTCCGGCGCTGTTACTGGTGCGGGAGCCGCGGCCGGGGCTTGTGCTACTGGGACCAATGGTGTGGCCAGGCCGGCCATAATCGGCGCATTAACCGCAGCTGCTTCGGTAGCTATGGGCATCGCCAGTGTTTGGGCTTGCGCCTCGGCCGTGACGGCCGGCACTTCGGCGGCGGTTACTGCAATATTATTTGTCGGGTTGGCGGTAGCGGCAATGGTAGACTCCAGAGCTTTCATCAGCAGCCCTTCGGCATCGGCAAAGTGCTCGCGCAGTGAAAAATCAAAAACCTTGTTATTAGTGCGGATGATACAGCCGGCTGCTATTGTGGGCTGCAAACCAACCTCCAACAACGCAAACGGGTGAACATTAGCCCGCATCCAGTTGACCATCTTAGACGTGAAAGCCGCTGACGGGTCAATAGCAAAGCTAATGTGAATATTCGGCGCGTCTTTTTCTACCACCGTTAAGAACTGCCTGAGCTGGGCACGGTGAGCGGCTTGCAGCAATTGCAGGCCGTTGTCGGTCGCCAAGGCTTCCAGCAACCGGCTGACGCGCGGGATTGGCGGCTGCTTGCCCGGCTCGCGGATTTCGGCCTGGCTGACAAATTCATTCAGTGTTTCGAGCTCACGCTTCAAGCGGCGCACTTCTACACGCCCAAAAACCAATGCGGGCAAACGCAATTTAGACTCTGCGGCTTGTTCATGTGCCACTGCGGATATCCTCTATGATGGCCTGCTTGTGGGTCTCGAGCTCGGTTAAGATATATTCCAGTTGGTCGTTGAGGTCTATTTGATTGCCGACGGCTTCAAGGACATAGTGGTTAACCACTTGGGCCATGCGGTCATCGAACTGTTTAATGCGGCGGTCTTTTTCTTCGCCGACTTCTTTGGCCAGCTGGGCGACTAGCGCCATGCGCTCTTCGTCGATAGTTGTTTTGGTCTTTTCAATCGATTCCACTGCCAACTGCTTGGCGTCCATAATGGCGCCCTGGTAGTTGGCGAAGGCCTCTTTGAGTTCTTTGGTAATCTCGCCCTTCATGTATTCGTTCAACTGGGAAGTCGTTAAACGCAAATCCTGCTGCAGGAACATGGCGTTCTCGCCCAGGATTTTCTCGAAGTGCAAACGGCCGCGGTTGCGGAGTTCTTCGCGAAATTCCTCGTTAAAGATGTGCTCGACATCATCTTCGGCTGATTCCTGTAACGATTCAGCGAGAGACTTCTGGGGCTTTTTGCCGCCAGCGATGTTCACTGCCAGCCAAATAAAAGCAGAGCCAAAAGCTAGAATGGTGCCGAGTATCAGTAGCAACCACCAGATTGTCATTCGCGTTCTACCGCCCCCTCGCTAATTACCATAAGCGTTATACCTTCAGTAATAAATATACTGCAATAACCCCGATTAGCACAACAATTATCGCAATTAGTACTACCGTTACCAGATTCTTGGTAATCGACCCCTTAGCTAGCGGATTTCGGCCAACGGCTGTCATGCCCGTACGGACGCCAGCGTAGATGATACCGCCGGCCACGCCAACCGCTAAGGCCAGCACGCCCATTCCGGCGTAAATGCGCAGCGCGGTCACCGGCTTTTTAGTGACTAATTGGGCGGCCTTGGATAAAAAGCGTGGCACACCAGCCGTGATGTCGCCGGAGAAGTTAGGGTTATGGGCCACGCTAATGTCGACTCGCACACGCTTGAGCGAAACATCTTGCTTGCCCCCCAGGCTATCGGTAAGCTGCACCCGGCTGTCAGCATCACCGGCGCCGGTAAAATTGCCGACGGCCTTACCGAGGATAATCTCCTGATCGGTACCGGCTTTCATACCGACGCCTTCGACAGCTGAAATAGTGATATAATCGCCGGATTTAATGGGACCGTTCTGGTTGCTGACTAAAACGTCGTATTTACCGAACGTCGCGATAAAGACCTGCTTTTTGGTGGGATCCGACAGCGACACCGGGGCATCGTTGTTGGCCACGGTTATACCGAGCATTTCGGATGCTTCTTGTTGTTTAAGAGATACTACTTTCGTGCCATCGCCGGCCTTAAGCCGCACGATCATGCCGTTTTGCAAGGCTTGGTCGCTCGAATAGCCTTGGGTGACGTTCTGGGCGGAAACAGCTGTCGAACAGAGCACTAACAGCCCGGCCACAGCCACGAGCGCAGACCAGAGTCGCTTATGTTTAAACATCTTGGCCTAAGTATAGCAACTTAGGCGGTAAAATGCTGCAGCTTTTCCACTGTTGTGCGTACCTGGGCTTCGGTTGTGCCGCGGCCCATAGTAAAGCGTAATGAAGCACGGGCGTCGGCGTCGCTGAGGCCCATGGCGCGCAGTACGTGCGACGGTTCCCCGCTATCGGCGCTGCAGGCCGAGCCGGCCGCGCACAAAATACCGGCGTCGTCGAGTTGGAAAATAAGCCGTTCGTTATCGGCGCCGGGGATGGTGATATGAACGTTATTGGGTAAACGGGTGCGCTGCGAGCCATTGACGACGATGCCCTGGATGGCCGTTGTCAGTTGTTCGATAAAAAGCTTCTGCAAAGCCTGCAGGCGGATGATTTCTTCATGGCGACGCTCTTGCACCATATCGAGAGCCGTCGCCAGCCCAATGGCCCCTGCGACGTTCTCGGTACCACTGCGCAGGCCGCGCTCCTGGCCGCCGCCGAGCACCTGCGGCGTCAGCCGGACTTTACTGGAAACAAACAACGCGCCAACTTGCTTGGGGCCATATATTTTACCGGCGTTAATCGTTAACAAATCGACGCCCAAACGGGCGGTGTGCAGGTCAAGATACGCGGCAGCCTGCGCAGCATCGGTGTGCAGGTACAACGGGCGCTTGTTGCCGGCAGCCCGGCGGGCCAGCTTAATTTTTTCGAGCTCCCGGGCGATCTGGCGGATGGGCTGTACCGTGCCAACTTCGTTATTGGCGTACATAATGCTTACCAACACCGTCGAATCATCGACACAATTGATAAGCTCATCGACGTTCACTACCCCGTCAGCCATGACCGGCGCTTCGCGATAGGCATAGGCGCGGGCCGCAGCCAGCACTGATTCATGCTCAATTGCCGTGGTTACGACATTGCTGTCCGGGAATTGCGACAGTATGCCGCGAATCGCCAGGTTGTTGGCTTCGGTGCCACCAGCCGTAAACACGACTTCGGCCGGACGGGCGCCCAGCCAGTGCGCAATACGGGCGCGGGCCGCTTCCAGGTCTTTGCGCACGCTGTTAGCTGCCAGATATGTAGCCGACGGATTAAAAAAACGCTCCGTAAAATACGGCTGCATCGCTGCCTGCACCGCCGGATCCATAGGGGTGGCGGCAGCATAGTCGAGATATATGCTGTCCATAAGAGTATTAACTAGTCTTGTTTACCGTACAGCTCGTGCCGTATCCGCTTATTATAAAGCTTGGCGGCTTTATAGAAACTGCGGGCTTCGTCGCGGGTGATGTAGTGGTAGGGTTGGCCGTCTTGAGCCTTGAGGACTCCCTGCGGACGGACATCATAGCGGGTGGTTACGGCGTGGTGCTGACCGGCTTGGTCGGTCCACTCTTCGTGCCACACCCAGGTGTATTCGTCTAAACAAAAAAATTCGCGGCGGGCGCCGATAGCAACCGGGCCGAATAACTCACCGCCAATTTTGGCTTCTTTACGGATTAATTCGCGATAACGGCGAGCGTTACGCTCCTCTTGCCGTCCAGTGAAAGCGGCAAGCAGGCCCATACTAGTTCCACCTCGGGTCTTGTACGGCGCCTTGTATAAATGATATTTCAGAGACGCGGGCAGCATTAGATGCAGCGACCGGGTCACTACTGGTTTCGGCGGTAGCGGCAATAGTGTCGGGAAGAAGTATATCAGGGTACGTGCTGCTCATAGCGACGTCAAGGACACCGATGGCAGCCTCAACCCTATAGACGCGAACGTCTTCAGGTGAAGAGATCTGTTGAGCGCCCTCTGCTAGAGAGGTGGCGCCAGTTCGTACATTACCGTTAGACATAAGTTTTATTCCTTACCAACCAAAAAGGCGATGTGCATTTTGAGTTGTTACCGAAGCGAGTGTCTGTAAAGATTCGCCGCGGAGCTCAGCCAAAAATTCGGCTGTAACCCGCACATGCCTTGGCTCACAGATACTAGCACGGAATGGTTGCGGTGTCAAGTAAGGAGCGTCTGTTTCCAGCAGCAATGACCCCTGTGGAACAGCCCTGGCCGCGTCCAATTGCTTAACATGTTTAGTGAATGTCATAATGCCATTTAGGCCCACATAGAGGCCTCGGGAAAGGATTTGTTCGAGTTCAGCAGTGCCGGCGCTAAAGCTATGGATCACGCCCCGGATATCTTTGTATTCGTCAAAAATCGGCCAGAAGTCATCGAACGCTTCGCGCACATGGAAGATCATCGGCAAATTATTATCCAGGGCTAACTCTATTTGGAAACGCAATATCTTCGCCTGGTCAGCTTTGGGGGAATGGTTATAGAAGTAATCCAAACCGCATTCACCGACGGCGATAACACCTGGTTTGCCGGCCAGTGCAGCGAATTCGGCAAGTTTGGCGGGGTTGTCGGCGTAGTCTTTGGCTTCGTGCGGGTGCAGGCCG
Source organism: Saccharimonadales bacterium (SeqCode) (assembly GCA_035996265.1). Taxonomy (GTDB): domain Bacteria; phylum Patescibacteriota; class Saccharimonadia; order Saccharimonadales; family UBA4665; genus PMNU01. Next base: position 622 of record DASYJQ010000177.1, on the reverse strand, counting down.
ATACTGGCCCGGCACATACTGCGCCCCTGTATAAAATCTACCGCCAGCTTGCTATCCGGCAATGTTGTGCCGACGCAGATCATTTTGGCGACACCGTCGGCCTGGGCCCGGGCAATAATATCGCCGGGGTCGGGCCGCCCCGCTTTGTCCCATAATTGAGCCGTCGGGTCAATACCGTTAACTGACTTCCAGGCCTCCTGAATATGACAATGGGTGTCGGTAAGACTAAGCATTCCCCAATCCTTTAACTAATACCTTTGCCGCTTCGTTCACTAACCGCTGGGAAAAGTGCTGCTCGTACAATGCACGGCCAGCCTTGGCGACGGCTGACAACTGCCCGGGGTGTGCCACCGCCCAGGTAACAGCCTCAGCAATCGCCGGGGTATCGGCCGGCGGCACCAGCAAACAGTTCACTTTGTCTTTAAATACACCGGTGACTTTGTTTTTGCCGATCAAAACCGGCGCGCCGGCGGCCATAAACTGTGTCGCTTTGCCGGTGACCACAAACTGCGACTGAAGCGTTTTGCCAAACGGGCCGCCCAAGCATAGGCCGGCGCCGCGGGCGCGGTCAGGTATTTGTTCGAATGGTATCCATTTTTCGTAAGTGACGTGCGCACCCTTG
>DASYJQ010000176.1:0-1825 GCA_035996265.1 Saccharimonadales bacterium (SeqCode) | reverse complement strand
CGCGATGCCGTGCGCGAAATCGGCTACGCCCAAAAAGGCTTTCACTGGCAATGGGCCGATGTGCAGATTTACGTTCATGCGCAATCAGACGACATCGCACTCGGCGTTGACGCGGCTGGCAATAAAGATGAAGGCGCGGGCGATCAGGGAATTATGTTTGGGTATGCCTGTCGTGAGACGCCGAGTCTGATGCCGGCGCCGATCTACTACTCACATAAAATATTACGCCTTATCTCGGAAGACCGGCATGCCGGAAAATTACCTTTACTTGGCCCAGATTCGAAAAGCCAGGTTACATTGGAATATGTCGACGGCAAACCAGTACGCGCCGCGCGCGTTGTCGTTTCCACGCAGCATGACGAAAAGCTCGATCAAGCCGAGGTACGTGAACTGGTGCGGCCTTATGTTAAAAAAGCACTTCCAGAAAACTGGATGTGCGAGGAAGAGCATTTTTATGTCAATCCAACCGGACGCTTTGTTATCGGTGGACCCGATGGCGACGCGGGCCTTACGGGACGTAAGATTATCGTCGATACGTATGGTGGTGCAGCGCCGCACGGTGGCGGCGCCTTCTCGGGCAAGGATCCCACCAAGGTCGACCGTTCAGCCGCCTATATGGCACGGTATATGGCCAAGAATATTGTGGCGGCGGGAATCGCCGACAGGTGCACGCTACAGCTCGCTTATGCAATCGGCGTGTCGGAGCCTTTGGCGCTCTATGTTTCAACCGACGGCACGAGCCACGTCGACGATGAAAAACTACCGGATATTTTACGCCAAATAGTAAAATTGACTCCACGCGGTATTCGCGAAAAGCTTCAGCTCAATCGGCCGATCTACAAAAAAACCTCGTCGTTCGGCCATTTTGGGCGCGATCCGGAAGACGATGGTCATTTCTCGTGGGAACGGCTTGATCTGGTGCCAGAGCTAAAACGGGCGTTCAAACTTTAGTTCGTAATATCCAGCTTTGATCCGGGCGCCGAGGCGCTGCCTACATTTTTGTACTGGTTGAGCGCACGCAACATCATCATATCGTCCATCAAGGCCTGCGGAATTGGGTTTTTTTGCGGGCCACTCTTACCATCATTGCTTGCCGTTATATCAGCCAATTGATCGGCGGATGACGCAGATGTTGGAGGAAACGGAGTCGACATCAAGGGCGCGGTCGGCGGTGAGGTTACGGCCTGCGTAACGGGTGCAACCGCTGCCGAGGAGGGCGCGGGTGCATTGGCTGTCGCTGTCACTACGGGTGGTGCCACCGGCAATGGATGAGGGCCGTTCATCATGCGATTGGTATAAATGGTATTGCCAAGACGCATGGCGTGCGAGGATTCAGACAGAGCCATAATCATATTCTGGTCCTGCATACTGGCTACAGGCGCCATCACGCCCCCAAAAGCAAGCTTCGCACGATCAAGAGGAAACGCTTTATCCTGAACGGGCCCATTCAAGGATGCCAGTTTGGGTGATTCGTCATTTAGGGCTTTTATGTCCGGTGAGGCCGGTGCGGTGGTCGTAGCCTGCGGCGCCGCAGCCATTTGTGTATCGGGGATAAGCTGAGGCTTAACAGCAGGTGCTGCAGCAGATGCACCGGCGGAATTAGGCATATCTATTTGATTTTTGTTAACTGACGCTAATTCTATTTTCTGACCATCTTCAGTTTTGGAATCACCGAACAGAGCACTGACGACATATGTGGTCGTATCCTTACCGGTTTGCGCCTCGACAACGCTATCGGCGACAGCGCCGACGCCGCTCATTAAAGCCGATGCAATACCAAAGACACCGCCATACACCATATCACCAGCAATACGTGAGACAGGAT
>DASYJQ010000175.1:0-1621 GCA_035996265.1 Saccharimonadales bacterium (SeqCode) | reverse complement strand
AGAGAAGCCTTTTCGGTATTCTCATCTGTCAGCGGCATTGCCACGCTGCGTCCTGCCAATCTTTATCACGCTGCTGTCACCGGCCTGGATCGGTCAAGTTTGTGGGATCACGACGTCAGCCGGGATATCGCCGGCATCGGTTTGTGCGCGAATACGCAATATCGCACCCGGCGGCGCAGCTACCTTCACGAGCCAGGCGCTGCTTTGACCGGGGAGCACATATGCGGCGGTTTGCAACATGCCCAGTCCTGAGCCATCAGCGCTTCTAAGCGTCAGGTTGGCGACCTGGATATGAGCGTTACCGCTGTTATTCAGGCTGATTCTCAATAGTCCCTGCGGAGTGCGGACCGCCTGCCAGCGCAGTACCGGAGCCGTAGCCACGGAGGGCTTTACAAAAACAGGCACGCCTATGCGCAACGCCATCTGCAATCCGGTTAAATCAGCCTTGCGTGGGGGAGGTACTTCCTGCAGATACAATCGGTAGGTCAGTTCGCGCTGCGCGTCAGGGGAACGGCGCAATCCTACCCGTACGATCTGCGTGCCATGGGGAGGCACGGTGAAGATCGGCGGGGTTGCGACGATCTCCCTGGTGGGATTGTAAACATCCTTGCCTTGCTGCTGCGACCAGCTCATCACCTGCAACTGAATCACGATTGGTTCCGTGCCGTCGTTACGCACGGTCATGGAACCCACCCCTTGGGCGGCAGATAGCGTCGTCCGCACCGGACTTACCTGAAACGAGCCGGCCTGCGACCACGGAGCCGAAAGCAGGCCGAGCAAAAGTAAGGCGCAACCCCGAAGGGTGCGCCAACTTGCCTTGATACCGTACATTAAAAGTTAATCGTTGCAGTGATGGTGTCATTGTAAGTCAACGGCTTTGCCGCAGCCTGCCCGGAAGGTATTCTGCCGTAGACGGTATAGGTTTGTCCTGCGCCGGTGCCTGTGCCAGCAGGTAATGTACCAGTGTCGGCCCAATTCGTAGCACGAGTGGAGTCGGAGTAAAGGCTGTAGTTCAGGGTGTCCGTGCCGTTAAGCATTTGGCGAGTGGTTACCGTTGCACCCGGCGCACTACCGGCACTCAGGGCGATCGTGTACGCAGTCCCGGTACTGCAGGTGGCTGTAAGAGTGCTGGTAGCGTCCGTATTCGCCCCGCCCATCACGTTAACGGCACCACCAAAGGCAAGAGCGGTACCAGAGATCGTGCATGACGTTGCAACCGTCGCATTGACACCAAACGCGCCGGTGGCCGTCACGGCGTGGCTATCGACGCTCAAAGCGGCAAATACCGAAGCCACTGCAAGACCTAATACACGATGGGAAAATTTGATAGCTTGTTTCGATTTCATGATGCTTCCTCTCTTTTCTTTTTAAATGAACGTAACGCGAAAAGCTCTCGCCATTACCGCATGCATCGGCCACGCGTAAATACACAACCGATACCCGCCCGAACAGCAAGGGAACGAAAGAAGAGAAGCCTGAGGCTACAACGCGGAATACCGACGAGACAACGCTACCCTCATGATTAAGAGAGTTTCCCCTGGTAGTCCCGCTGTCATAGAAAAAATTCCTTAGACCGGTAACTTTGTGCCCCCGCTTTTCAGTCGGGTTTACCCTTTTCAGG
>DASYJQ010000174.1:0-1713 GCA_035996265.1 Saccharimonadales bacterium (SeqCode) | reverse complement strand
GCCGGCGCCGTCGCGTGTTATCGCTACCGGTAACAACTTTTTCTATATCGTACTGACGCAACGCCCACACATGGAGCGAAACTTCTCAGCACATGCCCAATGCCTGCAGGCACTTATTGAAATGGACTTCTGGAGCATGCGGACCATTGTTGAGGACGGCCACCACTTTTGGCGCAGCTATTTCCATTTTGATGGTGATTACCGGGTGTATCCGTTATCTATACCAGTGTACTGTGATGCAGTGCTTGCCGATACGTATATTAAGACCCTCAAGGCCCAGTTTATCCAACTTCGGCGCTGGACATACGGTGCGTCCGATATTGCCTACTTGGCAGACAAAGGGTTCTTTACCAAGAACATAGTTCGCAAGACTGACCTCATTGGTAAGTTTTTCCGTTTACTGGAAGGGCATGTTACTTGGGCCTCCGGCGCCCTTATCCTGGCCTTCGCTGCTTTTATACCAGCTTTAGTTAACCCCCAGAGCTATGCCGCCAACGAACTACCCCTAATAGTGAGTCGTATACAGACCATTGGTTTAGTCGGCGCCTTGGCCTCGCTGTTCATTGCTATGAAGACCCTGCCGCCGCGCCCGGCACGTTACAAGCGTCATCGTTCAATCTTTATGCTACTGCAGTGGCTGTACATGCCCATCACGACCATAGCCTATGGTTCGTTCGCGGCGCTGTACTCGCAGACACGTTTAATGTTCGGCTGGTATCTTACTAAATTCGACGTTACCGACAAAGCCGTTAAAAAGTAGTTCAGAGCCTGTGGTACGCGCCATATGACGTGGCCGCCGCTACATCGAATGGTCTCAAGACTTTTTTGCAGGCCTCTATAATGGCATTCCGTGTAATAAGCCCGGGCTGGGCTTGATTGTTCAATAACCGGGCAACAACCTGCTGCGTGAGATTAGCGGCATCATGTACTGCAGTAGGGCGGTGTTTGCAGCTTTCGTAAATACTGATAAACAGTTTGTCGCGCTGGAATGGCTCTAGGCGGTGCGGGGAATGCTCGACACGCAGAGCGGACCTCAGATCAGTACTTTCCAGAGAAGTGAATATATTCCCGCAAGCCACGCACTTACGACGTCGCCAAATATCGTTGCTCCGTCTCTGATGGCGGGAGTTAACGACTTGTGTGGGTGCATTACAGTATACGCAAACCATGTCAACATATTGACATTGATCTGGGTAAAAAGCTAGTGGATAACTTTAGAAAAGCTGTGGGGAAGCCCGCCTAACAGGGTAAATAAAAACAACCCCGGGGTTTAGTCCGGGGTTGTTTCGTCATATACTACTTGATCGGTGCAAACACGCGTGAGCGTCGAATGCGGCCGAGCGGTGAAGAGAATGATAACTCCTCATAAAACAGCTTGAATTCATCAAGCGTGCTCTGTTTTTTGGCACTCACATATAAGCCTCTTAACTTGATTATGCTAACACATGCAGTCATTTAAGTCAATGGTCCTTAAGGTGTTACGCTCATGCTTAAGGTGCATTTAACCCTGTTGTACCCGTTGCTTATTTGGGGCAAATAGGCTATATTTAATCTGTTGCAAATAGGCCGCCGGGCCCTTAGCTCATTTGGCTAGAGCGCTTCATTGACGTTGAAGAGGTGAGAGGTTCGAATCCTCTAGGGCCCACCACAGCAGCAGCTTAAGACTCATCAGTGATGAGTCTTATTTTTTTGCCGGCATGGGTTAAGTGACCA
>DASYJQ010000173.1:0-5917 GCA_035996265.1 Saccharimonadales bacterium (SeqCode) | reverse complement strand
TTTGCAGAATGAGTGGCTGCGAACAACAATCTTCTGGGCCGGACGCTAATCATAGGCTCGCAGAAGCTCCGATCGTTTGTAGTGCCATAGAAGGCAACAAGGTGTGCGGTGCACAAATAATGAGTGCACTAGTGCTGCAAGGCACTTGCTTGCTCAATGCGCCTGAATCCAACCAAATGGCTATAGGCTTCCCGGAAAACGAATCCTAAATACAAAACAAAGCGTAGGCCTGGACAAAAGCAAACTATTGCTATAGAATAAGTCCCGGTTACGCACTCTACCCGTGAAGTAGGAGTACAAATTAGTATGGCAAAAGCAATCAAAGCAAACTTGAAAATGAAACTACGCGCCGGACAGGCCAGTGCTGCGCCGCCCGTGGGCAGTATTCTTGGCCAGTATGGCGTGAACATGATGGACTTCATCAACCCGTTCAACGAACAGACCAAAGATCTGCAAGGCCAGACTCTGACCGTGCACATTACCGTCTATGACGACCGCACCATGAAGTTCCGTTTTGTAGGCATGCCTACCGACGACCGCATCCGCGCAGAACTTGGCATCAAGAAGGGTTCGGGCAAACCGAACAGCGAAAAGATCGCCAAAAAACTGACCGACGCAATGCTCACTAAGATTGCTACCGAAAAAGCCCACGACATGAACACCGACGACATTGCTGCCGTCAAAAAGATGGTTGCCGGCACCGCCCGCTCAATGGGCGTCGAAGTAGAAGCGTAAGAAAAATGTCCGAGCTGACACCCGAAGAATTGCCGCCTAGCAACTATCAACCTACACCGGCCGAAGTAGCCGCCTACGATCAGGACGAAGCTCGCGTCCGCGACCTGCGGCCCGTGACGAAGACTACATGACAGACGATATGTCGAAGAGCGTCTCAATGGGGTGCTCCTTGGCATAGAGGCCGAAGACTTTTTACGAGAACAGTAATTTAATTTGTGGGAGGCCTCATAAGCCGCTAGCACCACATAAGGAGAGCCATCATGGCAAAAAAAGACGTTAAAGAAATTATCGAAGAACAGGAAGTCGTAACGACTGACACAGCCGTTGAAGCACCTGTTGTTGAAGAGACTAAAGAAGAAAAGGCAATTGCCAAGGCTGGCAAGCGTAGCGCTAAGGCCATCGCCGAAGCCGAAGAAAAAGAAGCCAAAGAAGAGCGCAAGGCCGAGAACAAAGAAGCCGAAGCCGAAGCTGCCGACAAGCCGAAGCAGCACGCCAACCCGACCCGCCCGCGTATCGAGCGCCAGGGTAAGAACTTCCGCAAGGTTGCTGAACTTGTCGAAAAAGACAAAGCCTACACCCTGAACGAAGCATTGGAATTGGCCGTTAAGACCAACCCGAGCAAATTCGACGCCAGCGTAGAATTGCACATCAACCTGAACGTTGACCCGCGCCACGCCGACCAGAACATCCGCGACAACCTCGTCCTGCCTGCCGGTACCGGTAAGATTGTACGTATTGCCGTATTGGACGACACTAAAGTAGACGGTGTTGACCTGTCCGGTGTTGAAAAAGTATTGAGCGAGCTAGAAAAGGGTAACATCAACTTTGATATCCTGATCGCCACTCCTGCCAACATGCCAAAGCTCGGTAAGTTCGCCCGCGTCCTTGGGCCTCGCGGTCTTATGCCGAACCCCAAGAGCGGTACCGTCACTACTGATGTTGCCAAGGCTGTCGCCGAAGCCAAGGCCGGCCGTGTTGAATACCGCGTCGACACCACCGGTATCGTACATGTTGCCGTTGGCAAGGTAAGCTTTGGCGCCAAGAAACTTGAAGAAAACGCCCGCGCACTGTTCGCCAGTGTTAAGGGTAACAAGCCTCAGAGCGTCAAGGGCACCTACGTCAAAGCCATCCACATGGCTACTACAATGGGTCCGTCAATCACCATTGACATCTCCGAACTGTAGTCCGTAAGGTTACCGATAAAATAGCGCCCGCAGCGGGCGCTATTTTTTTGTGCGGCGCTTTTTTATCTTGGCGATGGCATTAAAAGCAGCACTGGCTCGCATAAAGCCGCTCAAGCCGCCGCGGTAGGCGATATAGCGGCTGGACCACTCCGGCTCATACTTAGCCTTAAAGCGATGCAGGCCGGCAAATGAATAGAACCTGTCGCCTTTGGAATATAACAACCCCAGCGTGCTATTAATGAGGCCGCGCTCGTCCTCTCCCACGCCGGCAAATAAACACAGCCCGAGGTTTAGCGTCGTATAACCCTGATCGTGAAGGTACTGTATGAATTCCATAAGCAGATAATCGTTGGCATTGCCGAGCGACCCGTGGGTGTACCGCAGTAAGTCATAGTTAGCCTCTTGCGGGCTGGCGGTGGGCACTTGATTAATAAAAGCCTGAATAGTACCCGCGGCATCGCGCAAGACCATGACGGGGCACTGCTGCATGTAATCCGGGCTAAAGTAACCGAGCGCAAAGCCGCGCTCCTCGCGGCCCGGCTTGCTCAGCCATTCACTATTTATAGCTTGCAGCCGGTCGATGGCAGCAGTACTGTGTGGCGGCTGCAACACTTCTGTCGTATACTCATTCCTGACAAATTTATTACGGATTTGCCTGAAATATTTAGTGCGGCTAACGTGCTGCTCAAAATGATCCAGGTTAAGCAAAGCTTCTTCGCCGATTTTCTGCAGAGTGAAGTCGTGGCGTTTGTACAGGTCGCTAAACGGCGGCTCGGTATGCACAAAGGCCAGGCGCCAGTCGTTGGCCCGGCAGTAATCATCGAACCGGTTTAGCAGCCCGTCGAACGCGGCCGGGTCACCCACCGGATCACCTACAACCAGGGCCACACCGCGCCGCACGCCATACGCCAGGCACGCGGTATGCGATAGGTTGAAAAAATAGTGCTTGTCTTCCGGCCAGATTTTAAAGAAGTCTTCACTACTGCCGGGATAGCGTTCAATAAGCTCTTTCGCACGGCTGCGGGGGTGCGACTCTTCAGTCAAGCGTGAGCGAATTGGTTGAAACAACGAAATAAGGGCATAAGCGAACGCACCGGTACTAATAACTGTCAGTGAATTTGAAAACGCCCGGGCCCGGCGGGTGTGCGCTGTAATAGGGTGGTCGGTAGTCAGGTCGAACTGGTCAATAGTCCGGTGAGCCGCCTCGGCCAGGCTCATCTCCTGATGAAAGTCCCGTTCATCAAGCTTAGTGAATCCTATGACGCCGTAGGCAAAAGTTACCGCCAACACCAGCGCCGAAATACGCAATGAGTAGCTAAAGCTGCGAATGTCACTTTTAACCGTAAAGTAACGGCGCAGGTCGAATAGCAGTGCAAGCGGCAGCAGGGGCAGCCCGATATTCCGCAGTATTGCCAGTGGCTCATCGTGCGCCTCCCGGAAGATGACAAACTGTACAACATTGTAAAGTAATATGCCCGCGTACAAGCCGAGCGTTGTCACCAGGGCGGTCCGCTTGCGGCGAAGCAAAAGCGTACTAAGATAGAGCAGGCTCAGGCCGAATAAAAGCGGCGGATCAAAGTTGAAGCCGCTGAGCTGAAGCTCATGATGCCGCAAATGCGGGTGCAACTGTTCGACTAACGATAGGCCGATAGTTATCAGGCCGTGCAGCCCCACAGCGTAGGCTACCAGCCGGAGCGTAAGCTGGTCGATCTTCGACGGCTGCCCGGTGTGTGTCATTACGTCTAGTATACCAGCCGGAGGCGCGAGCAGCCCACTCAGCAAGCCATCACTTTACAAACCCCTTAGCCTCGGGGCATAATGGCAATGACAAATAACTGACTAAGAGGGTTTTATATATGGCAACTAATGATGTGCAGGCTGACGGCTACTACGCCGAAGACGATATGGGCAAAGACGAACTGGATTTGAGCTTTCTGGATGATGACGCCGACGAAGCCGACAACACCGGCGACGCTGATAAAAAGTAGCAACCTGCGATGAAAATAGGCATCGTGGTCCCGCATATATTCATGCATCGGGGTATTTTGCCGCATGTTATATTCTCGCCGGCGAAACTGGCGCTGGAACTTGCCGAAGGACTGAAGAAAATGGGGCAGGACGTTACACTACTGTCGCCCGGCCCTGTCGATACGACCGTTGCCAATATAACCGCCGACTTGAGCCTGTTTGAACAGGAGTTGGCTGGCCGGGGCGATACGTACATAGACCTGCTCAAAAAACACCCCATGACATTCGTATCGCTGGCCAGGCAAGTGCAGGCCGAGCTCATCGCCAAAGCCTTTGCTATGGCCAATGCCGGGGCGTTGGACATCGTACATATCTACACCAATGAGGAAGACATCGCGCTGCCGTTTGCCAAGCTCTGTGCTAAACCGGTGGTGTTTACCCATCACGATCCGTTCAATTTTCTCGTTAAATATAAAAGCGTATTCCCCAAATACGCCGGTCTCAACTGGATATCAATCTCTATGGCGCAACGTGCTGGTATGCCGGCAGACACCAACTGGATTGGTTCTGTGTATCACGGCCTCGACCCGCAAACCTTCCAACCAAACTACCAGCCGCACGGCAAGTACCTGGCCTACATCGGGCGCATCATCGAACCAAAAGGCGTGCACTTGGCGATTGCCGCTGTCAAAAAGTATAACCAAACAGCGAGCGAGCCATATGTATTGCGTATTGCCGGCAAGCACTATTCAGGCGCCAAAGACACGTACTGGCAGGAACACATCGCGCCGCAAATCGACGGCCGGACGATCCTATACGAAGGCTTTGTAAGCACGGTGAACGCTAAGCAGGCGCTACTAGGCAACGCTGCAGCCTTGCTGGTGCCGTCGCTATTCGAGGAACCGTTCGGCATGGTCGCCATCGAAGCGCTGGCCTGCGGCACACCGATTATCGGGTTGCAGAGCGGCGCGCTCCCGGAAGTTATTGCCGACGGACAGACAGGGTACATCGTGCCTAAAGATACGGCCGATACCGCCGCGACTGTGGCCGGTCTGGCTGCGGCGCTTGCTAACATTCCGCGTATTGACCGCCATGCCTGCCGCGCCGATTTCGAAGCCCGTTTTACCGTCGGCCGCATGTGCAGCGAGTACTTGGAAGCCTACAAAAACGCCCGCTAGAAGTGAGATCTTTGCTCGCTTTCATAAAAAATAAACGAGCATCCTCCGAACATATTCCGCCAAAAATGATACACTATTCATGTACGTGATGTACTTCTAAAACTTCATACATCAGGGGGGATGATGGCCGAAGCCTTTGCCAACTCAAAAGCAATACTGTTGTCCGCGGGCGAGGACATGCAGGGTAACAGATCGGCGGTCGCCGGACTGACGGCGGGAGCCGTTGCAATGGGCTTGTATCACTTCGGCGGTGCCGAGACCACATACGCCTACACACTTACTTACGCTTATGGAGCGGCTAAAGATTTCGTTAATGCGGTGCCAGACAGCGTGCCTTTCCGCCAATATATGGAATACGCAGTGCCGGCTGCTGCCGGCGTGGCAATGGGTACCGCCAGCTGGATAGTAGAGCGAGTCTTTACCGCCGGCACCGTAAAAGCGATCCAGAAATTCCCCAAGACTTCAGCAACCTACGAACAGATTAAATATGAGAATGGTGACCCGCCACCACCGGCAAGCGGCTTTTTCCCGCGTATGTGGAGGGGGTTCCGGACGGCGCAGTTCATTCTGGGTACCGGCAGCCCCGGCATAATACTGCGTTCAAAAGTGCACGAGCCAGCCGAGCCGATAGCTACACATCGCGCCGCCGGCAAGCGCACATCCAACCAAATTTTCGTCGTCGACAGCGCGATTGGTGCTGTCGTAGCCAGCGGTTTGCTGAGCGGCGAAAAATCCGGCTTGGCTGAAGTCAGCGCCACGGTAATAGATTATGCTCAGAAACCTTGGCTGTGGGCGGCCATCCTTGGCGGACCGCCCTTACTAAAAGCAGCCGGTCGTCTCTTCAAAGGAGCG
>DASYJQ010000172.1:0-7642 GCA_035996265.1 Saccharimonadales bacterium (SeqCode) | reverse complement strand
ACGTTTGATTATTCTGATTACTTGGTTGTTTTAAACTTCAGATACCGCTTGGTCGCTACATAAGAAGACGCGGCACCAATTAGTATACCAACTGCCAATTGCATTAGCAAAAGCTGCCACAAGTGCGCCCTAAAGTAATTGCCGGCGTAGTTAATGTCTAGCAAACCGAGACTGCTGGCCTGCAGCGCCGAACTGGAGGCTATAAATAAGGAGTGTATGAGCGCCACGCTTATCAACGCCGAAATAATACCGTAGATGATCGACTCCACTACAAATGGCCCTCGGATATACCAAGTGCTTGCCCCGAGTAACCGCATAATCGTAATCTCATCGCGGCGGTTAAATATCGCCATCTGGATCGTATTAAAGATAATCAGCACCGATATGAAGGCGAACACCCCCACGGCAATCACCCCTGCCCGGCGCATCAAGTTGGTAGCATGGGCTATCTTATCGATGGCCGCCTTGCGGTCGTCGCGGTACGACACGTCTTCCCACAACTGTTTATTATCTGATTTATTAAGATAGTCTCGCAGATCCTGAATCTTATTAAGCTCTTTCGGTTTAATCTGGATCGTAGCCGGAATCGGGTTATCGGCTTCATTAATGGCGCTCAGCAACGCCGGATTGTCTTTGTTCTGGTCTTTATAACGCTTCAGGGCGTCGTCCTTCGACAGATACGTTACGCTCTTGGCATTCGGTAGTTCACGTATGCCCTGGGCCAACTCCTGGCCCTTAGTTTTATCGGTTGTATCTTTCAAATAGACCGACACGTCGATTTTATCGGTAATCTGCGCGATCGTATTATTGAAGGCGGCGTTCGTAACAATCGAAAACAATACGATGGTTAGTGTGATGATCATCACCGCCATCGCGGCAATCGCCAGCCAGGCGTTGCGGACAAAATTCACCATGCCCGTCGTGATAATGCGGGAAAACGTTATCATTTTTCGGTTCATAGATTATTATATTCTGCGCGGTCCCGGTCGCTAAATACTTGCCCGTGCTGGAACGTTACCACGCGGCGCTTCAATTTATTTACAATGTCCTGGTTGTGCGTCGTCAGCAATACCGTCGTACCGTAGTGGTTGATCTTTTCCAGTACTTTAATGACGTCCCAGGCGTGCTTGGGGTCGAGGTTACCCGTCGGCTCGTCAGCAATCAAAATTTTGGGTTGGCGAACAATGGCCCGGGCAATCGCCACTCGCTGACGTTCACCACCGGAGAGTTCCATAGGCATACGCTTTTCCTTGCCTTTCAAGTTCACAATATCGAGCACCTTGGGCACGGTGGCTCTAATTTCGTGGTTGGTAGCGCCGACAATCTCGAGGGCAAAGGCGATGTTTTCGAACACCGTCCGGTTCGGCAAAAGCTTAAAGTCCTGGAACACCACGCCAATCTTACGGCGCAAAAGCGGAATATCCCTGTCGCGCAGCTTGTCGTAATCAATCCCCCCGACAATAATCTTACCGCTGGTCGGCTTTTCTTCGCGGGTCAACAAGCGTAACAGCGTCGTCTTGCCGGCGCCGCTCTGCCCCACTACGATCACAAACTCCTTCGGCTCCACATGCAAACTGATGCGGTCCAAGGCCGGTGTTGCCACCTTGCCATACGTTTTCGTTACCCTATCCAACAATATCATTAGCAGTATTGTAACAAGTTTTAGGAATAGTTACAGCTCTCGGGCGCCCAGCCATCCGCATATACCAGAATACTGACCTGGATTTCCACTGCACCGTCAGAACGTCAGTTAAATTAAGGTAGTCTAGAAGACCGCGAACGCATGCTTAGAAAACTCCCTGACACTGCCACACTGGCAGACTACTTGAGGCTAATGAACTTGCCTATTGGTCGTGCAATTGCCGACGGGCTTGTAAGAATCGTGGACGACGCTCCTGACGACGCTAATTAAAATTTATTGGCCTATGGTGTAGTCCAGATACGCCTCAATCAACGGATCAATGCCGCCTTCCAGCACGCCTTCGGCATCGGATGTTTCATATTTAGTGCGCAGGTCTTTGACCTGTTTGTAGGGGTGCAGCACGTAGCTTCGGATCTGGCTGCCCCATTCGTTCGCCTGGCTCGGCCCCTTTAATTCGCTCAGCTTGTCTTTATGTTGTTCCATCTGGAGTGCGATCAGTTTGGAGCGCAGTATGGTCAGCGCTGTTTCTTTATTCTGCAGCTGGGAGCGTTCGTTCTGGATAGCCACGGCGATGCCCGTCGGTATATGCGTCACCCGCACCGCCGAGTCCGTCGTGTTAACACTCTGGCCACCATGCCCGCCCGAGCGATAGACATCAATGCGCAAATCTTTATCATCGATTTCCAAGTCCTCCGGACGGTCAACTTTTGGCAGTATGTCTACCTTGGCAAAACTGGTTTGGCGCAACTTATCGGCATTGAATGGGCTCAGGCGCACCAAACGGTGCACGCCGCGCTCGCCTTTCAGCCGGCCGAACAGGAACTCCACGCCACTTATTTCCACCGTTACGCTCTTAATGCCAGCCTCGTCACCCGCCGACTCATCAATTATTTTCACGTCACAGTGGTTGGCCTCCGCCCAGCGCGTATACATCCGCAGTAACATGTGCGCCCAATCCTGGGCATCAGTACCCCCGGCTCCGGCATAAATGCTCAAAATAACGTCGTGGTCATCATACGGCCCGGTAAATTTGAGGTCTTCTTTTAATTGCGCCAGCCGCAGCACCAGTTCGTTCAATTGCCCGCTCAAGTCCGCCCGCATCGTATCATCGCCCAGCTCATATAGTTCTATAAGCATGTCGATGTCTTTTTGCAGTTCCAGCCACGGGTGTATGCGTTTCTCGAGCTTGGCGTGTTGCTTTACAATCACCTGCGCCTTCGTGGAATCCTTCCAAAAGTCCGGTTTGGCCATCTTTTCGTCAAGTTTTAACTTATGCTGCACCATGGTGTCAACGTCGAGGCGCTCGGCCGCTGCTTCTGTTTCGGCCTGTAAGTCCAGGGTTTGTTGTTTTAAATCGTCCATTAGCGTTTATTATAGCTTACAGCTCTGCAGAAGATGCTATTAAATATACTTCATCATGATATTGCTTATAATAGCAATATGTGCTAATATATGGATAATATGTCAACAGAAACTCTCACCCACGAACCAGCAAATCTAGATCCCGCTCTGCAACATGCCGCAGAGGCTCATAATGCAACCGCCCTGCGCGAGTTCATGGAAATGACCCAACCCGCAGCTGTCGAAACCTCTTCAGAGGCAACGCCAATTGGCGGCCAATTGGCGTCTGATCACGTAGCCCAAAACTTATACAGCCCCTTGGAAGCTCCGGCATTCGATGTTGCTTCAACTGAGTTCGCCCCATGGTACGATTCATCCCCGGCGACTGAAACACCGGCAGAAACTTCTGCCCCTAGCTCTTGGTTCACTCCCGCTTCTGAGCATGCAACAGCTCCCCAACCACTAATTGATCAGGGGCCAGCCGGAACCCACACCAGCTTACGTACAGGCGGCTGGGTTGAGCGCGACGCTCCGCTGCGCGAACAACCTGAGCCTAGCCCTTATGTTAGCGACAGCTACGCTGACGACGCGCCCCAACCACGGCGAGTCGCCGCTGACCTATACCACCCAGCTGACAAATTGGCCGACATGGGCGCTGTTGTGCCTGAAAGTATCAAACAGGCTAAAGCCGATCACCTACGCCGTAACGGCATCGCAGAACCAGAAGTATCAGAAGTCGACAATTCAGACGCAGAGGCTGACGATTACTATGACGAAGATTTAGACGAAGCTCAGGATAATCTCGAAATTCAAGACGACCAGGACCCTAAACCCGAAGAACGGCAACGTTTCCGTCACAGCCGCCACCGCCGGATGTTAATTACCGGCCCCGCTACCCTGGGTGCATGGCTTGGGGCTAAACAAGCCAACTTAGCAGAAAGTCGTGAGGCAACATACGAACGCCTGTCACCTGGCCTGCGCCGATTGCTGCGCATAGCCGACGGCGTCGGCGTAGTGAGCTTAGCTATCGCTGCCAAATCGGCAGTGCAAACAGTCCTAACTGTTAAGGGTATCATGGGACCATCGTATGGCACTTCCGAAGCATTCCGCGATATTGTTGACGGCCTGACGCATCACCACAGCAGCCTGGTAGAGCTGCAGCAGCACGATATCCCACCACAGGGCGGCGATACTGGCACGAACACTCCTCCGGATCAAGGCTATGATTACGACAATGCGACCCGCACCGCCCACGAAGACGACCCACTGAGCGGCCGGGCTTCTAATGTGACCGACTGGTCACGTCAAGCACTAGAAAGCTCTCTATACAATGCAGGCATCCCTGATGACGAAGTCCAAAGAATGCTGAACGATCCTAGTAACGTCCAACCGTTGAACGAAGCTTTCCTCGGTCAAAACCCTATCGTAGACGAAGATCCGAATAAGTGGCTTAACGCCGAGGACACCTACCGCATAGGCGACGTCGATAAACTAGCCGACCAAATGGCAGCGCACCGCGCCGCAGCATTAGGCATACATTTGCCTGACGAAACAGCTCCAGTTAATTCGGGCCTCGGAACAGCAAACGGCACTGAGGAAACGCCTGCGCCTGCGCAAGAATCCGCCCGTTCCGACCAGGAGCGCTATGACCGCTGGCTTGCCAGCCAAGTCGAAGACGATGTATTAATGGCCGCGACTGCTGTAGCAGGTAATGCCGCGTTTGCAAAAGCTGGTAAAGTGGCAGGCAGAGACGCCGTCATTGACACCCGGGCTGCCGGTGTCACTACTACCCCGCCCCGTACCGGCCGCTTAAGGAGCGCTCTCCGAAAAGTACTAAGGCGCGGTCCTCGCCCGTAGTTTAAACTCTTTAACGTGGCCTTACCTATATCGCCCTGCCCCATAGCAGGGCGATATTTTTATGAATATTGTCAAAATAGTATAAAACATACCTCATACTGCTCTTGCTTATTATGTAACTTTATGCTAATATAAAATTATGTCAGTAGATACCCTACCCCCACCAGTACAACCACTAGAAGAGGCAGTTGCCGATCAGCTCGAAGCCCAGTGGGCCGCACAGCAGGCCGCCGAGGCCCAGGATGCTGCAGCCGTAAGCGAGTTCATGGAAATGACCCAACCCGCAGCCGGTGAAGCCCCTTCAGACACGCCAATTGGCGGTCAGCTGGAGTCTGAACACAGAGCCCAAAACTTATACAGCCCTCTGGAAGCCCCGGCATTCGATGTTGCTTCAACTGAGTTCGCCCCCTGGTATGCTGATTCTCCAACAACCGAAGCACCGGTAGAGGCCGCTGCCTCCAATCCCTGGTTCACTCCAGCTTCTGAGCGTGCTGTAACAGAAGTTCCACATTCAGCCAGTGATGTGCCTGCTAACGGCGAATACCCGCTTGCGCCAGACGCCGCTATTATACCGAATTTCGTAACAGCAGAGGGAAACCCTGTAGAACCTACTCGTCCAACCCCGGCTCCAACCGAGCGGGGAACCGTTTATGGCACACGCCGCTCCCCCGAAGTTCCGGAGCCCGCACCGGTAGAATCACATGAAGACCCTATGGCCGCCTTTACGGTTGGTGCCGGCATGCCGAAGACAGAAGCTGACATTTTGCGTGAGCAAAACACACTGCGCGGGGAACCAAACAAACCTATCCCTGCCCGCATCCAAGCCGAGTCAGTCGCAATAAAGAAGGCCTATGCGGAACTCGAGCGTGCACTTAAAACAGCTAACTACGTCGGTGTAAACAACGGCGAGATTACCCGCGGTGATATGGCTGCTGCTCTTCTAGAGCAGACTAGCCCCCGGCACGCCGCACCGGAACGCGAAAAGTTCCGTCACCGCGCCCGCGCCGCAATTGGTAATGTTGCAGTAAACGCCGTAGCCTCTGTACGTGCCACTGTCGCCAAAAAATTAGCAGAACGCCGCGCTGAAAACGACATTATCTTTAACATGGAAGAGCCTGAAGAAGTTGAAGTCATTGTTCCCGGCCAAATCGCCAGCCACCGCAGTAATCGCCGGACCCGCCCTGCGGCCGCACCTGAAGCTGCTCCCGCACCGGCCATTCCAGCCGAAGCACAAGTTACCCGGCACCGCCGGACCCGGAAAGATAAGAGTACTGTCCGCCACCGCGGCTAGTCTTACTTGGCCTTAGGCTTATCGCCCTGCTTCCATAGCGGGGCGATTTTTTTATACAGGTCGCTGGCAAATGGCTTTTCGCAGTTGCTGAGAATGCCCAGGCCCCAAATGTTGTCGTCAAATAATGCTTGCGCGGTTTCGACAATCTGCGTTTTGGTGACAGCCTTGATACGGCGCGGCACCTGGTAGTAGTCGTCGATTTCCTCTTCAAAGAAGTAACGGCCGCTGTAACCACCGGCCACGCCAGAGACGGTCTGGGCGCTGCGTTGAAACCGGCCGAGAGCATATGCCTTGGCGGCTTCGACGTCTTCGGCGGCGATTTCACCACGGAACACGTTGTTAAGCTCGTCTAATACGATGTCGAGGAGTGCTCCGGCGTTCTTTTGCGACACCTGGGCGCCAAACCACCAGTTGCTGCTCAGTTTGGTTTGGCCAAAGCCGCTGCTCATGCCATACACCAGGCCGCGTTCACGGGCGGTGCCGAGAATCTTGGAATAGAGCGTTTCGGTGAGCATGGTGTTAACCAGGTTCAGGGCGTCGGTTTCCTCTTCGCTCATGCGCCGCAGCATGAAGCTGTCGATGTAAAAATAGAGGTTTTTGACTGTTTTGTTGTGAATGTAGACCGGGCCGATTTGGGGCTTTGGTTTTTCGTCAGGGAGATCGATACGACCGCTCCCCTTCGGTAGTTCAATACCGGACAGCATGTCTTCAACGGTTTCATGGCGCTTAGGCGTCAGGTTACCGGCGATAATAAAGCGCATGTTGCTGCTGGTGTGGGTGCGCTCGTAGTGTTCGCGGACGTCGCTAACCGTGACATTTTCCATTAATTTAAGGCGCTGCTCATCGGTTTTGGCCATAAATCCGTAGTCGGAGCGTAATTGCAGGCTTAGGTGGCGGAAGTGATTGTTGCTGCGGGCGGTGAGTTCTTCGCGGACGTTGCCGGCTTCGGCTTCAAATTCGTCGGCCAAAAATAAGGGCTTGGTTATGGCGAGCAGCATAAGGTCCATGACGCGTTCCCACTCAAAGTCGGCGCACTCGGCTTCGTAGCTGATTTCGTAGACGCTGGTGCTGGCGTTGCTGTAGGCGCCGTTCTTTTCGATTTCGGCTTGGAACACGCGGCTTTTGGGGTAGCGTTCGTTGGCGCCCAGTAACATGTGCTCCATAAGGTGCGGGGTTTCCCACTTATCCCCTTTTACCAGGTATTCGCCGGCGCGAAAGTTGAACTCCAGACTCATGACCGACGCGTCGGGAATGTGGATTAACAAGCCTTTGGCACCGTTTTTTAAGGTAATTTCAGTAACTGTGTGTTTCATAACGTGTGTACTCTGCCCTTTTACTTACGCTTGCGGCCTTGGGCTTTGCGTTTGCGTTCGGCTTTGCGGGCCTTCTTAATAGTCTTTGCGGGGGCTGCCGGTTTTTTGGCAACACCAGTGCCGTCTTGTTTGGCTTTGGCGGCCTTGAAGTCGGCGGCTTCGAATTCATCGTCAACGTCGAGAATCTTGTTGGCGTTG
>DASYJQ010000171.1:0-16969 GCA_035996265.1 Saccharimonadales bacterium (SeqCode) | reverse complement strand
CCATTGGGATAAGTAAGGCGCGCGCCATATATACCCGCGGTGTGGCACTGACCAGGTAGCACACAACTTCCTTGGGCAGCCATGTATACTGATGACGCTAAAATAAATACCCCTGCAGTTACTACACCTGTTATTACAATTAATGATTTTTGACTCATTTTTGCCCACTCCTTAATGTTTAGTTGTATGCCAAAAAAAGCAATCTCAGCCAGAGATGCACAGAGTGCATACGGCTTAATGCTGTGCGTCCGGCTGCTGAGTATATCTTGTAGAGTAAATTCGATCTGCTCATCATATGTGTCTCGAAAGCTCTTTGGATACAGTTTGAGAACAGGGATCAACATTCTCTTCGTGAATAGATACTTTTTCATAAGCTGCTACTATTCTCTAATGACAAGCGAAGCCTAGTTAACTGCGATACATTAGTATAGTAGGCCAGTTCTGCGTGCAATCGGCTTTTGCCTTCGTCTGTAAGCTGGTAGTACCTTCTTCGTCGGTTACCGTCAATCTGAGTTTCTTCAATTAGGCCTTGGTCGATTAGTTTTTGAATGGTAACGTACAGCCCGCCGGCACCTACCCTAACTCTTCCAAGAGAATCCTGTTCGACCTGCTGGATAATTTCGTACCCATGACGGGGGCGTAAACTGAGCGCAAGCAGGATGCAGAAAGATAATTGCGGCAATAGCTCAATGGAACGTTTCATTATGCTCATGCTATATCAATTGATAATATATTGTCAATGAATAGTACAAGAAGCCATGATCACTTAATTATTTGACTTTGATTAGACCATCACACCCCTACCAGACTGGAACTGAAATAACAGAGGCCATATAAAGCAAAACGTTCCAGAAAATAAATCCTGGAACGTTTTGTAATTTGTGATCGATTCTTGGTGGCTCCTCCCAGACTCGAACTGGGGACACGCGGCTCTTCAGGCCGCTGCTCTACCAACTGAGCTAAAGAGCCATTGGCGGTACGCGAACAGGGGTTATTGTAATCTATTTCCCCTGGATATTCAACTGTAACACTCCCTAGTGACGGGAGATTCCGCTCGCCCGGTAATGGGTCCGGCGCTTATGGTAGACCAGAATTGCTCCGGCCGCCAAGCTGCCGGCGGCCAGTGATGTAACACCGGTAGGGATGCCCGCGTTCGCTAAAGTCGCGGCCGTACAGTCCCCCGGCCTGGTGGGCGTGACCGTAAATGCTGACGTATTGCCGGCAAAATTGGTCAGCGTGCCGGTAATATTGCCGCTGCTGTAATTACAGCCGGCGTCAAAGGATGCTCCCAGTACCGCCGAGGTTTGGCTGGCGTTGACCCGGGCGGTGTAGTTGCAGGCTGCCGTGGTGGTGTTACAGGACCAATTAGTGCCGGTGCCGCTAGCGAGCGTTACGCCGGCCGGCAAACTAAAGTTGATCCGGGCGATCGGCTCCATGCCATACAGGGCGCTGCCGTTGGCAAAACTGATATTGCTGGCGGTAGTCACCTTTTTGGCGGCGGTAGTAGTCGTGGCAGCCGTGGCCGATGGTGTCAAGTCCTGGCAGCCGCTGGGCAGCGCCGACTTGCCGCGGTTGGGGATAGTGCTGGCTGGCAATGTACTGACGTCGTTAACCTCGGTCGGCCAGTAGCTTGCTGTAGTGTCATAGGGGTTGGGCAAGGTGTCATCGGTAATATATACCCAACCGGCATTGCGGTTCCGCAGCATAGTGAGGGCGGCGGCATAATTACCGGGTGTTGTGGTGTGGGCAATCTGCCAAAAACGGTTCTCGTAGGCCGGATTGTCTTCGAAGCCAGGAAAGCCTACCGTCCACAAAGTATTCAGCGTTGTGTAGTCGTTTTCGGCGTTCAAGAAAATATCACCATACGGTTCGTAAATCGGCGAAACGTTAGAA
This sequence comes from Saccharimonadales bacterium (SeqCode), assembly GCA_035996265.1. Taxonomy (GTDB): domain Bacteria; phylum Patescibacteriota; class Saccharimonadia; order Saccharimonadales; family UBA4665; genus PMNU01. Next base: position 15,076 of record DASYJQ010000171.1, on the reverse strand, counting down.
CCAAAGTTGAGAATCACCAGGTCGTTGGGGTGCGTATTTTTAACATGCTGGGTCAGTAGTGACATATAGCACTGGTCGGCTGCGGCGCCGTTTTTTACGAGGTCGACAAATATGCCGCTGATGCCTGGGTAGTGCTGGTACCAGGAATCGATGTCGTCGTATACGCTCTGGAAATTCCGGGCTTGGTAGTCGCTGTGCACATAACCAATAGACCTGACATTGGCCGAAGTGTTAGTAGCGATTTGGGTGGTGTAGTTCGGGTCGGCAGAGCTGAACGTTCCGTTAGCATCATCAACAATGACGAACGGCAGGTGCGAATTGGCGGCGCCGATGACGTCAGACCAATATGTGCCGATAGTCGGATACTGATACATCGGCACACCAATGGATTGGTGCGTAACACTGGCGGCTGAAACAGTCTGCAGCTGCATGGCGCACACCATGGCAATACCGGCGGCAAGCGTAAGGGTACGGCGCACGAATGACCATTTTTGTATTTTTTTGTTCACTTTTTTGTCTCTTTAGGTGCTTGTGTTTATTATAACACGGCCTACAAACATCTGCAGGAGTACTATTGCTCTTTGGCCATGAATGTCTTGAGCGATTGGACGGTGTCCATGAACTGTGCCGGGAAGACAATCGTGCTGTTCTTTTCGGTAGCGATTTCGCTCAACGTTTGCAGGTTGCGCAGCTGCAGGGCAATGGGGTGGGCGGCGATAATGTCGGCGGCCTCGCCTAATTTGGCAGCGCTCAACTGCTCGCCTTCGGCAGCGATAATCTTGGCCCGTTTTTCACGCTCGGCTTCGGCTTGTTTGGCCATGGCCCGCTGCATGCTATCCGGCAGCTGAATGTCTTTAAGCTCTACATTGCTTACGTAAATGCCCCACTTTTCTGTGGCGCCGTCCAGAATGCCTTTGATGGCATCGTTAATCTTGGCGGTTTGGCTCAGTACTTCGTCCAGAGCGCTCTGGCCCACAATGTTGCGCACCGTGGTCTGGGCAATCTGGTAAGTGGCGCTGACAACATTTTCGATCTCAACAACCGATTTCACCGGATCCTTAATTTGGAAAAAGGTGACCGCGGCCACGTCAATCGAGACGTTGTCTTTTGTAATAACTTTTTGGGAATCGACTGGCAGCGTAACGGTGCGCATGGCCACTTTACGCATTTGGTCGACGATCGGGATAATTAAACGTAAACCCGGCTCCTTAACGTTCGGACGGACTTTGCCAAGCCGGAATACAACGCCGCGTTCGTATTGGTTAATAATCCGTACGCCGTTGACGACGATAATCAGAACACCTATCAGTAGTAAAACCAGTAAAACAACTCCGCCTGTCATAGTAACTATCCCTCCTTAGGACACCCTTATTGTACGTCTGTTACCAGTGCTACTCAATATATTTCTAGAACAGACTTTGCTGGCTGCGTTTCGTGGCCCGCTTTTGAGCCCGGCGGGCGTCGTCAACCAGGTTGGGGTCGACTGTTTTAGGCAATACACTGCCGGCGACACCTTGGGCGAACCGCGACAGCTGGGCCGGTTGTCCGCCCCGGTTCTTGGTGTGCGTCATGACTAACGCGTCCCGGGCGCGGGTGACAGCCACGTAAAATAACCGGCGCTCTTCGTCTTCGTTGGCTTTGGCGTGCGGCAAAATGCCTTCTTCGGCCGCCACCAAAAAGACATACGGGAACTCCAGGCCTTTAGCGGCATGGATCGTCAGCAACGTTACGGCGTCGGCTTTCGGGTCGTAAAAATGAGTCTCGGCGATCGTATCAAAATAGACGATCGCTTGCCGTAAATCACTAAAACGCACCAACGCATTACTAAACTGCCGCAAGCTGGCGGTTTGTTCGAAACCCAAAATACCAATCAGTCGTTCAGCCAATTTACTGGGCGAGGCGCCGTCATACTGGGCCAGGAGATCCTGCACGGCGCGCGTCTCGTGGGCGGTAAAGCCCTCTAATTCTGGCGTATCACCTGTGGCGGCTGCACGCAGCAAAGCAATCAACGCCTGGGCCTGCGGCTGCTCGTACGGCGAACCTTCACCAACGATCTGGTACGGCAGGCCGGATTCATCAATTATCTTTTGCATGGTTGTGGCGGCCGACCGGCTACGGTATAAAATAGCAAAATCACGCAGCGTACGATGACTATTACGGTCATCGTCACTCACCGCCCGCAACATATCACCGCCGCCAATTGCCCGCTGTATTTCGGCCGTCACCCAGTTGGCTTCACTGTATTCATTCAGCACCTGCACTGCCCGCACGCTGCCTGGCCGGTTCGTCTGGGCAATGAGCGGCGCATCAGCAGTGAATATGTTATTGGCCAGTGCGACCACCTGCGGCACTGACCGGTAATTGGCCGTTAGCGTTATGCGCGTGCCGTCTGGAAAATCAGTCATAAATTGCGCAAAGATCGATCCGCTCGCACCCCGGAATCCGTAAATAGACTGATTCGGGTCGCCAATCACAAACAAATTATCGTTGCCGCGCAACAACTGCAACAATTCATACTGCAGCTTATTAGTGTCCTGGAACTCATCCACAAAAATATATTTGTACCGTTCTTGAATCACTTGGCGCGCCGCATCATCGCCTTGCAGTAAGTTCCTTGTTTTAACCAACAAATCGTCAAAATCACGCAGACCTTGGGAGTGCAGCGCTTTGTCATAGGCGTGGGTTAATTTGATAACTGCCGGATCGTCATCGGCCATATTTTTGGCGCGTGAAATAAGTAGCCCGAGCTCGCGGGACGACAACCCTTTGAGCGAAGGAGGCTTAGACAGCCCTTTGATTATTTGTATCCGGGCCGGTTCTGACACAAATGGCTCTTCGGCTCCCAACAGCTCCTGACACAAGGCATGAAAAGTTGATATGCGCGGAGTTTGGGTTACTAACGCCGCTACCCTGCTCGCCATTTCTTCGGCGGCCTTTTTAGTGAAGGTTAAGGCAAGAATTTCGGAAGGTTGGGCGCGACCTGTCCGTAGTACATAGGCGATGCGCGCGGTCAAAGTTTTTGTCTTGCCGGTGCCGGGGCCAGCGATAATTAATACCGGGCCGTCGCCTGCTTCGGCGGCTAGACGTTGCTGATCATTTAATTCGTCAAGGAACTGCATCTTATAACAATGATGTTTGATTAGTTGAGGCCTGGCGTTCGGCGGCGTCTTTGAAAACTTTGATTGTGCCGTAGATGCCGTCGTAGCCAGGGTCGCGGACAACGTTGCCGGCGCGCAGACGCTCGATAGCCGTGGCCAGCGCCGGGAAGCCCGCGGCCTCGATAGCGGCAATCGGCACGTTCCGCAGCACGCTGAATTCATCGCCTAAACGGTTCAATATATTAAAATACTCGGCCTGCACGGCATTGCCGGCAGTACTTTTGGTGCCATGGAGTTCGGCAACGATTTCGGCCAGCGGAATTATATACTCAACACGTTTGGCATCTTTTGGCGCAAAATCTTCCGGGCGTGAAGCCAGTTCTTGCAGGCGGTTCAACACGCCCACCACAACCGGCTTACTGCATACCGGGCAAATCCCGTTATGGGCGGCCGTTTCTGCGGGGTTAAACCGTATGTTGCAGGCCCGGTGCCCATCGGAATGGTACTTGCCCTCTTCCGGAAAGAATTCAATGGTGCCGACCAGCCGGTCGTCATTAGTTTTAATGGCGTTGATAATGTCGTCATACGTGACGGCGCTCTGCACAACCGTTGCTTCGCGGCCCAACTTTTGCGGCGAGTGGGCGTCGGAATGGCTCGTAATGGTGATGCCGTCCAGCCCGCTCACCCGTCGGTTCATAGCCGGGTCGCTGGACAGCCCCGTTTCAATAGCCCGGATTTCCGGCGCCAGTTCCTCGTATGCTTCGGCAATAGAATCAAAGCCGGATTTGCTGCCGAACATACCAAACCATGGCGTCCATATGTGGGCCGGTATATACAAGGCGTCCGGGTTGCTATCAAGTGCATGCCGCAGCAATTCTTTGGAATCGAGTCCCAGTATCGGCCGGCCGTCGGCTTTCAAGTTGCCGATGCGGTCTAACCGCGCGTTCAATTCGCTGACGCCTGCAAAGCTGGGCATGACTATGAGCTGGTGTAGCTTGCGGACTTTGCCGCCTTTGCTGTAGATAGTAGCGATTTCGACGGTCGGTACAAAACGGATGGTGGCCGCACGCAATGCCGGCGACAACAGTTTATCGATCGGCTCAGCCAGTTCAGCTTTTAGTTTGAATAGTCCCTGCTCGGCTGGTTCCAGCTTGCTGCGCATTTCGGCAAACCACTCCGGGTGGGTAAAATCACCGGTGCCGATGATTGTAATACCCTTCAGCTTACCCCACTTGTACAGGCCTTCAAAGTCACAGCTCTTGGACGTCGCCCGGCTGTAATGCGAATGAATGTGTAAGTCAACAATCAACTCCTGCATGTATATGAGTGTAGCCGGTTTGTTGGTGTACTCAAAACCATCAGCCGAGGGTTTTGAGATTCAGATAAGAGACCGGCTACTTAATGTAGTATTCGACGGTGATGGTGTATTGCAGGTCGTTTTCGCCCGGCTGCACGGTGAGTGACGGCGTGGCAGCGTTGGCGCTCAGGGCTTTGCTGTCAGTTGCGGCGGCAAACGGCCGGATGCCCCCATTAGCAAAACCTTGATCATCGCTGATGGCCTTCACTTTGACTACTTTAAAACCGACGTTTTTGGCCATGTCGTCGGCTTTGGTGCGCGCGTCTTTAGCGGCGGCGTTCCGCGCTTGGGCTTCTAGCTGCTTACGCTTCGTGTCGCTAAAACTGGCCTCAGGCGTCACGCTGCCGGTCGGCGCCGTAGTGACCAGATAGTCTTGAACTTTCTGGGCGGCCGCCAAGTCATGCGCCGTAATCGTCATCTGCAAGGTGTATGTCGCGTCGCCAGTACCGCCATAATATATGGGGTAGTCGTAGCCGCTCGATGACGTTTTAATATCTTTATCGGCAACGCCGAGCGCCTTCAACTGTTTCGTGATATCGGCACTCTTTTGGCTGACGGCAGCGAGTGCCGCTGTTTTGTCGGCGTTCTTGAATTCGTATGACGGGTAAAATAAAAATTCGTCCGGTTTGGCAGTAACCCTAGCATCACCGGTCACATGCACGGTACGGTCGCTAACCAGTTTGGTCGCCCACGGCTTCCATACAACCAGCATCGCGCCGATAACGACCACCAATACTGTTATAATCACTCGTAAATCTACTGAAACGCTTCGCTTGTTTTGGGGCGAACTTGGGAATTGTGGCGCCATAATTGGTGTCTCCTGTTATACGGATAGTGTTGCGTACTGCCGCCGAAAATGCAAAGCAAAAACAGCAGTACTAGATCTTAGGATCGTACGGTTTGTCGATAAAATCCTGGCACAGCCGCTCAAACACGGCGTTAGTCCAGCCGAAACCGGTTTGGGAGGGGTACACCCCTTTAGCCGGCGGCTTCTCCGGGCTGACGACATTATATTTTTCGATAAATTCTTTGTGTTCGTTGTACCACTGCAAATTGCCGCGCATCCAGCGCATCGCAATACGCTTGGCATCGTCGTAATAGCCGTAACGCATCAAACCTTGGATGACAATCAATTGCAGCGGCGCCCAACCGTTGGGGTAAGCCCACTGGGTGGGCATTGCGCCGGGGCGCAGCTGGCCGAGCGGCAAGTTATCGGTAGTGCTCAGGCCGCCCTTGTGCTCAAAGCGTTTGAGTGATTTTACCAGCAGCTTGGCTTGGTTGTCGGTAACCATGCCGGCCCACATCGGGAAAAACCCGGCCAGTGAACTGACGTTGCCGCGGCGCTCTTTAACATAATTGTAGTCATAATATAGATTGCGGCTTTCGTCCCACATGAGGCGGTCAACAGCCCGCTTGCGGTGGTCGGCGGCCTGTTCCCAACGGGCAGCCGCCCGCACGTCTCCGAGGATATCGGCAGTACGCTTAAAGTCCATTTCGTATTTGTATAACAGCGAGTTCAAATCAATAGGCAGATAGTTAAGCGCTTTGCGGTTAAAGCGCGGGGTGTAATCCCAGCCGCTTTCAGCTTCGGTCAGGTCGTGCAAGTAGTTAAAGTCGTAGTAACGGCTGAGCCCCTCATACACTTTGCGGGCGTTCGGTTTGGCGGTGCCCATCCATACGGTGTCGTATTCTTCTTCAGCAATGGCCATTTTGGCTTTAAGCCATTTAGTACCCGGCTGGTAGGCATCATATATTTCAAGGATCAGGCTGGACATGAACGGCGGCTGCGTGCGGCTGACGTAATACAGCTGCGAACCGTTTGGCACAATATGGAAACGCTTGAACAAAAAGATCATGTTCTCCAGAATGCCCATAACCAATTCTTTATGCTCTTCATCGAACATGCCCTGGACCATAAAGTAACTATCCCAGTAGTACATTTCGTTGTAGTCGAATTCGTGGCCTTCGGCATATGATGGCACCAAATAGGGGTGCGGCAGACCAATCAGACTGCCTTCGTCTTTGGGGTTGTAGCGCTCCAGATTATGCCAGTACGATTTAATATAATCGCGAGCTTCCTGAACCTCTTCAGCCTTGAGGTCGCGCTGGCTCTTGAATAATGAAAATCGGAGGGCGTTGGACCGGCCCAGTTGTTTGGCTTTATCTAACATATACTCCTAGCCTAGGCTAGGTGTGATGATGCGTCAAGCTGTTGCTGAATACCGGCAATAATGATTCGTAATCCAGCCTCAAATTGTGACTCCGGCGTAATGACTCCCGACTTAGCTAATTGCGTAATAGTCTCAGCCGCGACAGGGTACTTATCTTTCATAGCTATCAACCATTCCCCATGTCGCTTAGTGGCGGGTGGACTCTGTTTATGGCGCGGATCAGCCTGTTCTTCAAACACGCAACCAAGCGTATAACGTATCACGGTAAACAGGCTCAACATGGCCTGTTCGGCGGTAAAACCTTGCGAACGCAAATGCTTGAGCATAAACTCCATACCCCCCAGCAGCGCATCTTGTGCCATATTGGCATGGGCGATAATCTGCGCCCCGTCCCGGTACCGGGTAAGCGCCCGGCGGTTAACGCGGGCAACATCCGCCAGCATATCCTGCCATTGTATTGACTTAGGTGTAAAGCGGTCGATTTCGTCGAGCATAATGGCCACGGCCATAGCGTCGATTAAGTCCTGCTTGTTTTCGAAATGCCAATACAACGCAGCCGCCTTAACGTGCAGCTTGTCAGCCAACTTGCGTAGCGTGAGGCCGCTATAGCCGACCTCGTCGAGCAAAGCCAAAGCTGTTCGCACAATCTGCTGGCGCTCCAGGCCGCGTTCTTGCTTGGGGTGCGGCGTGTCGGCTGTAGGCATTACGACGGCTCCACTGTCTGTGGCTTAGCAGGACCGCTGCCACGCAATGTCATTTCCGGCAGGAACCAGGTGAGCACAAATCCGATAAACGTCAGGCCGGCAGCCAGCAAGAAAACGGTGTTAGTGGATTTAGTGAACGCTTCAAATACAACGTGTTGCGCAGCAGGCGGTAAGGCATGAACAGCCTGGGCGTTCAGCTGCGTACTGGTTGTGTGGGCGGCCTGGTGCAAGTTGTGCGTCAGCCGGCTGGAAAGCACCGCCCCGAAAGTCGCGCTGCCAATCGCCCCGCCGAGTGATCGGAAAAAGCCGGTAGCGGCTGTACCCGCACCCATTTCACGCGGCGGTATGGCATTCTGGACAGCCAGGATCATAACTTGCATTACCTGGCCCAGGCCGAGGCCCAATAAGAACAAGTAAAAGCTGATAGCCCACGAGCCGGTCGTTGTCGTCAACATGCCGAGCAGCCCCATGGCGACTGACGCCATAGCCATACCAATCATCGGGAATATCTTGTAGCGGCCGTTTCTACTGATCAGACGGCCAGAGATAATCGACGCCGGAATCATACCGAATGTCATAGGTATCAAGTGCAGGCCGGCCTGGGTCGGGGACAAGCCGTTCACAATTTGGAAGTACAACGAAATATACACCAGTGATCCGAACAGCGCGGCGCCCAAAATAAACAGCACTGGCGTCGCAATCCGGAACACCCCGTTTTTGAATAAGTGCAGCGATAGGATCGGCTCCTCGGCCTTGGACTCGCGATACAAGAACGTACCCAGCAACACCACCGAAGCGACAATCAAACCCAAAACTTGGGCGCTGGCCCAAGCGTACTGCTGCCCTCCCCATTCGGTAACCAGCAGTAGTGTGCTGACGCCGGCGACCATTAACATCGCGCCGAAGTAATCGATATGGTGCTGTCGTTTGAATGATGGCAGGTGCAGTACTTTTTGAATCACCAATAATGCCACGAAACCCAGCGGCACGTTGATGTAGAATACCCATCGCCAGTTAGTCGTCAGGCCTAAGAACAAGTGCGGGTCGGTTAAAAAACCGCCCAACAGCGGACCGAGCACGCTGCCTACGCCGAATACCACGCCGAATAACCCGGAGTATTTACCCCGCTCGCGTGGCGACACCATATCGCCGATAATAGCCATGGCCAAGCTCATCAAGCCGCCGGCGCCCAGGCCCTGCACGCCACGGAAGGCTATCAGTTGCGTGAGGTTTTGGGACAACCCGCACAGCGCCGAACCGAACAGGAACAATACAATCGACAGCATAAATATCTTCTTGCGGCCATACAGGTCAGACATTTTACCGTACAGCGGCTGGCTGGCCGTCGACGTCAACAAGTAGGCGGTAATCACCCACGACAAGTGCGCCAAGCCATGTACTGGGTCCAGATCTTTAACAATCGTCCATAACGCCGTGCTCACCACAGTCTGGTCTAAGACCGCCAGCATCATCGCCAGCATCAAGCCGGACATAACCAGCCAAATTTGGCGGCTCGTCATGTTCGGGCGTTTAAACCCTTGCTCAATCTGTTGTGGAGTGGGATTGTCTGTACTCATCCGGTTTTATTTAACATTGTTAAGTACAGGTAGTGTATGCCCGCCGGTTGTCGCTGTCAAATTAGCGGGCGTACTTGCGCGTCCATTCGGCCATCGACTGCAAGATGGGCAACAGGTCTTCACCTTTTGTTGTCAGAGAGTATTCGACACGCGGCGGCGCCTCGGCAAAATGCTTTTTAGTAATAATGCGTTGCACTTCAAGTGTGTCGAGCCGCTGTGATAGCGTGCGCGGGCCAATGCCCAGGCCCTGTTCGAATTCGCTAAAGCGCTTCGGACCAGCCATAAGTTCACGCACGATAAACCCTGTCCACTTGTCGCCAATCACTTTCAAAGCTGTATTGATGTCGCCGCAGGGCGGCACACAACTACTCGATTCATTACAATCTTCAACTGGTTCTGTTGCTTCTAATGGTGTCGGACCCATAGGTATATAATATCACTTTACTTTGTATAGCTATCATGTATACTGACTATACAACTATACTTTGTATAGTATAACATATAACCTACCGGAGGGATACCATGACAGACTATAAAATTATTGCTGATGACACGGCTATTGAAACAGCTAAAACAGCTCTCGAGGCTAATAATTTCAAAGTAACCGTTGTTGCCGACGCAGCAGCCGCTAAGGAAACGGTGCTAGCCAAGCTGCCCAAGGGCTCCGAAGTACTCACTGTTACTTCAGAAACGCTTAAGACTACAGGCATTGCCGCCGCCATTAATGAATCCGGCGACTACGACGCCGTGATGCCCAAGCTGATGGTGCTGATGGGCGACCCGTCCAAAAAACAAGAACAACGCAAAATTGGCGCCGCACCGGAATACGTTATCGGCAGTGTTCACGCCCTAACGCAAGATGGCCACGCCATTATCGCTTCTAACACCGGCAGCCAGTTGCCTGCCTACGCCTACGGCGCCGGGCACGTTATCTGGGTCGTCGGAGCCCAAAAGATTGTGACTGACCTGGCAGATGCCGAACAGCGCCTCAGCCAACACGTCCTGCCGCTCGAGGATGTTCGCGCCCAAGAAGCCTATGGCATACACACCGCCGTCAACAAAAAGCTGGTCTTCAACAAAGAAGTCGCCCCAGACCGCGTCGAAATCGTTATCGTCAAAGAAGTACTCGGCTTCTAGACACCGCATCAAGCTATACTGTAGCTATGCACCCCTCCTTGAATAGAACCGCCGCCAGCGCCACATTACATTGCCTGACAGGCTGCGCGATTGGCGAGGTTATAGGCATGATACTGACGACGTTGGGCAACTTGGGTACCGCGGCCAGTATTGCCATCTCTATTGTACTTGCCTTCCTGTTCGGCTATTCATTCAGCCTGCTCCCGCTCGTAAGGGGTGGGCTGAGTTTTAAAAAAGCCCTGGGCATTGCCTTGGCTGCCGACACAGTATCAATCGCCGTTATGGAGCTGTCTGACAACGGCTTCGTACTGGCTGTGCCCGGCGCCATATACGCCGGGCTCAACACCGCACTTTTTTGGTGGAGCCTGGCAGTGTCGTTATGCGTTGCTTTCGTATGCGCCTTTCCGGTCAACCGTTTCTTGATCGCACGCGGCAAGGGCCACGCCATCGCCCACCATTACCATGAACACCGTACGCATTAACCTGTATAATGAAAGCCATGGAAGAACCCGGCAAACCCAAACGACACTCTCAAAAATACCGCATCTCTTGGCGCGCCATCGTAGGCATACTATTTGGGGCGTTGCTGGTGCTTGGTATTCGGTTCGCTACCTATAGCCCGGAACAAATCCACTACCACGCCAATTTCGCCGTCTACCTTAACGGCCAGCGCGAGACATTCAAATCGCCCATGTACTACGAAGAAGTCAGCGGTTCGTGCGCGCTCGGCAAGGATGTTAAGCCGGCTCAGCGGGTGCATCTGCACGACGAAGTCGCCGACGTCGTCCACGTTCACGACCACGCCGTAACCTGGGGCGATTTATTCATGAACCTGCACTGGGCAGTCGGCCCGGACTTTATCCGAACGCCTAGCAAAATATACGTAGCAGGCGACGGCCAACGCATTACCTATATCGTCAACGGCCAGAGTCTTGACGACATCAGCACCGAAGTTATCAAAGACGAAGACCGCTTACTGGTCGACTTTGGCGACACTACCGACGCCGCTATCCAACAAGAATTCAAAAACGTCGCCAGCAGCGCGCACCAGTACGATATTGGCAAAGACCCGGCCGCCTGCCTGGGCAACGTCGCTCCGACCTGGAAAGACCGTCTTAAACACTTGTTTTAACCCGCTGATTACAGTCGTTATGCCACCTGCTGATAGAATCAAATAGATGAAAAAACAATCCACTCCACAAGCCAGCGTCGCACGATATTATTCACGAATTACCTCCCGGCTTGGCTACAGGTTCTTTCTCGGCCGCAGCCAGCACTTTGGCTATTACGACCAACAACACACTAACGAACCGTCGGCCCAGCAGAGCTACCACGAACATTTTGCCGGCTTGCTTGCACTATCTCCGGGGATGAAACTGCTCGACGCGGGCTGCGGCCAAGGAGTTGTGGCCACCTATCTGGCTAAAAACTGCGACGCCGATGTCAGTGGCATTACCATTACGCCATACGAAGTCGGCAGCGCGAAAAAGCTTGCGCAAAAACTAGGAGTTAGCGGCAAGACCCACTTCCAGTTGGCCGATTATGCCGCGCCGCCTTTTAAAAATGCGAGCTTCGACCGCATATACACTACCGAAACCCTATCCCATGCAGTCGACGTCCAAGCCGTGCTACAACAATTTTACCGTCTGCTCAAACCAGGTGGAAAACTTGTCTGCGCCGAGTACGAGTGCGACTACGACAAATTCGGCGATGCCGGGCGGCAGGCAGCCGAGTTCGTTAAAGACTACGCGGCAATCCACGGCATCTACCAATTTGCTCCAGGTCAATTCCCCGTACGTCTCAAAACAGAGGGGTTCGTTACCGTACATGAACTTGATTGGACCGACCACGTGGCGCCCTCCTTTAAGCGCCTTGAGAAGATTGCGCGTCCAGTGGCGAAGTTTGCGTCACTCACGAAGCTTGAACGCTATTTTGTAAACAGCGTATCGGCGCGTATGTACGGCGCGGCGGTCGCAAAGAAGGCATTTCGCTATAAGGTGTATCAGGCGCGCAAACCAGACTAGCGATTTATAAGCCGCCGGTTAATATAAACTCAAACATGCACTATACTGAGGGTACATGCGCATCAAACATGCTGCCAACCGGGTTGTGCAATTCGTTTTCTCTAAACCCAATTATACCGGGCTCGCCAGTGGCACCATATGGTTCTGGTTTTCACTGACGCCCTCGTTGCTGCCGCGCCCCTGGATTATGCAAGGCGCCGTAACAGGTATTTCGTTTGCCGCCGGCTACGGCATTGGCGTGTGGCTGAGCTATGCAGTACGCAAGGTAGTACGCCGCGAACTCTCTAAACAATTCAAACACTATGCCTGGATTACGCTGGGTGCGATTGGACTTACCGGCGACATCGGTGTCATCGCCTTATCGGTACAGTGGCAGAACGAAGTTCGTGCCTTGGTAGACGAACCGCCGCTTGAATCTGGCCACCGGATACTTATGTTCATAATTGCCGCCCTCGTGGCGGCCGCTCTGATTCTGCTCGGCCGGTTTATATACTGGCTCACCCTTCAAACGGACCGTCGATTATCCCGATGGATTCCGCGCCGTTATGCTGGCGCGCTGGCCGTCATTATCGTTGCTGCCGGATTATACCTGGCCGTTACCGGCCTGGCTTTCAGGGGTTTTGTCATACTCGCCAACAACATGTACCGCAGCGCTAACAATACGACGCCCGCGGGCATCAGCCAGCCGGCCAGTAATCCCTACCATTCCGGCGGTAAGGATTCAGTAATAAGCTGGGCATCGTTGGGCAAGCAAGGCCGGCGCTTTAGCGGCGGCGGCCCCAGTCAACAACAATTGGCGCAGTTCAGCGGCCAACAGCCGGCCGAACCAATCCGCATATACGCCGGCCTTGACTCTGCGCCCACCGCAAAAGACCGCGCTGCATTAGCCCTCAAGGAACTACGGCGTACCGGCGCCTTTAACCGGGCGGTATTAGTTATTATTACGCCGACCGGAACAGGCTGGGTGAACCCCCAAACTGTCGATTCACTAGAGTACATGTGGAACGGCAATACTGCCATGGCGGCCATACAGTATTCCTACCTGCCGAGCTGGATCTCGTTTACAGTCGATAAAGACAACGCCACGACAGCCGGCCGCGAACTATTCAACCAAGTGTACGCCTACTGGTCGCAATTGCCGCCCGACCACCGGCCAAAACTTATCGCCCATGGCCTGAGCTTAGGTTCATATGGTATGCAGGCGGCCTTTAGCGGCGAGGATGATCTCAAGAACCGGACCAACGGCGCGTTCTTTGCCGGCACGCCTGGCGACACGCTGCTCTGGCAGGATCTCGAAAAAAACCGGGACGGCGGCTCGCCTGCTTGGCAACCGCAATACCATAAAGGGCAGACTATCCGTTTTGCATCCATCCCCAGCGACCTGGCGCAGCCGCCCGGCGCCTGGAATTACCCGCGAGTAGTATATTTGCAGCACGCTTCCGATCCAGTTGTTTGGTGGTCGGCTGACCTGCTATTTAAACGGCCCGTGTGGCTGAGCGAAGCACGCGGCCGGGACGTCAGCACCAGCATGCACTGGTTCCCGCTTTCAACGTTCCTGCAAGTAACAGTCGACCAGTTCGTTGGAGTAACCGCTCCGGATGGGCATGGTCACAACTACAGCACTGCACCGGTGGAAGCTTGGGCCGCCATTATTCCGCCCAACGGCTGGACACCGGTCCAAACCAGCCGTTTACACGCTCTTATTGCTACCTATACCGACCTGTAGCCTAACTGCCCGCTACCGGCCGAACAGCAGTAGCTTGGCAGCGACAACCAAAAGCAACCCGCCAAATACGCGAGCCATAATATGCTCAGGAACACGCACTGCATAATGCGCGCCGATCAAAGCGCCAAAAACAAATCCCAGCGCCAGCCACAGCGATGCTTTAACCTCAACATACCCGGCTTTAAAGTATGTGAATGCTGCTAAAATACCCACCGGCATCGCCAGCATGGCCAATGTCGTACCCTGCGCGTGCTTCTGACTAAAGCCAAACAACAGCACCAGCGCCGGCACAATGATAATACCGCCGCCCACACCGACCATGCCGCTCAAAAAACCAGCAGTCAGGCCCGTCAATATCAACAGCAGGTCTGTAGTGCTCATTCCTGGGCCACTTTAATCGATTGCATGATCTGGCGGACATCTGCATCGTTAGCAGCGCCCGGCGTCGTATAGGTGATCTCAAAAAAATGCTTTATCTTGCCGTGGTAAAACGTTACCAGAAATACGTTACCATTCTGCACGCACACCGGCCGGTCCACGCCCTCGACGGGTACCGTAAAGGCATCTTTCCAGTCTCTACCCACTTCGGCGCAGGTCTTAACGACGTCGTCGCTGGTCTGTTTGGCAATTACCAGGGCTTTGCCATGCGCCTGTAGCCCGGAACCGCCAATTAAATTAACCGTTTCGGCGGATTTATAAAACAAAAAATCGTAGGCATACACGCCGTTGCTGACAGAAACCTGCCGCAACGGCTTGGCGTTGACTGTAGCCAGCCAGACGCCAACCACCAGAGCCAGTACTATCGTCAACGGGACGCCTACCCACACCATCCGCCGTAGGCGTTGGCCATGGGTATCCCCCAGGCCAACGGAGTTAGCGGTTACGCCGACTGGCATTGAGTTGGCATTGCGGGGCAACGACCGCATTTGCGGCGAAACAGACTGCACTGGCTGCACCACGACGGGCCGCACTCCGGGTTGCTCGTTCATCTGTAATTAATAATACCAAACCGTAATCAGATTGCGTAATTACACTGCGGCACGGGACCGGCGGCTGCGGCGGCGCAGCTTAACATACACCAATTCTATGACAAGGACACCGATGGCAACGGCCGGGATAACGGCAGCCGGCGCGCCAAGCTTGATGAACATAACCGACAAGGCCGCCGTAAGCACCAGCCATGACAGCGCTGCAAAACGGGTAACGCGCAGGCGCAGATATTCGGCGCCCAGATAGTAATACGGGAAGACTGTAAGCACCAGGAATGTACTGGACAACAGGC
>DASYJQ010000170.1:0-1708 GCA_035996265.1 Saccharimonadales bacterium (SeqCode) | reverse complement strand
GCCGCACTGGTGGTCGGTATCGCCGAATTGCACCTTGCCGCTGTTGTTGACACTGGGGTTGTTGATGTCGCCGCCGTAAGCCATCCATTCCGCATTGGAGTTGGTCATGTAGGTGATATTGGCGTTCGGATACTGCATGCTAAAACCTACCGGGTGGTGGTACGCGCCACCGTTGGCGTTTTTGTACTTGGCGTCCTCGTAGGCATGCATCGTATCAATGATGTGGTATTGCCAGTCTTTGTTGGCCGCGCCACCGTTACTTTCGTTACTGACTTCATACATAACATTCGGGAGGTCGCCGATAGTGTCGGAGACCTTTTTGATATAAGCATCGTCGAGTGCCACGATTTGCGGGTTAGACATAGTTTGGGTTTCTTCACCGCCGCCATCACCGTTAGTGTCGCCGTTAATCCCGTTTATGTTGTTATTTGTGTTAAACGGATGACCTTTGAACGGTTGGTTAGCGCAGAATTGCGTGCCTTTGCAGCTGACGCTCCAGCCATTAAACAGCATGACCGACACGTAAATACCGCGATCGTTAGCCATCGATACCCGTTGGCGCAACTGGGCAAAGTAGGCATCGTTCCACTGGCTGAGGTCAAATTTACCGAGTCCGTCCAGCGCGTTTCCCTGGCCGGCAGTGCGGACGTAGGGTTGTTGCCCAAACCAGTAGTTATCGCTGGCCGTCTCGTTCGACCAGCGCGTCTGCTCCCAACGCCAGTAGCGCATAAAGTTGTGGCCGTGTGCTTGTAGGTAATCTAGGTATGCGTTGTAGTCGAAACTTGGCGGCGGGTTGCCGTCGCCATTATCCGAGCCATTAGCCCAGGTGTGCGAACCGGTCAGATAGGTAATATGGCCGTTGGTGTCCTCAAAATAACGGCTATTCTGGGTGCTGACATGCAGCGGCGTGAGCGACGAGCCCAGCGCTTGTACCGGTTGTACTAACAGTAGTAAGCCGGGTATGTACTGGAGGAGTAGTAAAAAAATACTCATGGTAGTCATGAGCTTCTTGGTTGCTAGTTTGCGAGGCGCACTTGTGTGCGCGTGTGTAAGTATGTTCATATTTAGAGCATACAGCGAACAAAAAACATATGGCAAGGGGGAATTTATTTCTTTCAAAGAGTTTCGCGTTACAATAGTGCTCATGACTATTACCATTGCCACCACCCAGCCCCGCGAAGTTGTTGATATCACCGATAAGATTACCCGCGAAGTCATCGATTTTACCGGCCTGGTGAATATATTCGCTTTGCACACTACGGCGGCCATTACGACGGCTAACCTCGACCCGGGCACCGACCAGGACCTGCTAGATGGTCTAAAAGGCATGCTGCCGGAGCAACAGTGGCGGCACCAGCACAACCCGGAGCACGCGCCGGACCACATACTGGCCTCGATTGTTGGCCCAAGCCTGGTAGTGCCAGTTAAGAACGGGCAACTGGTGCTCGGCACCTGGCAACGGATTGTGTTAGTGGAGTTCGACGGCCCCAAAGAACGGCAGGTAGAGATCAGTCTTATAGGCGGCCAAAATCCCGATCCTGGTTTACTATTGTAACTGTGGATAACTTTAAACGTTCGTAAAGATTTCTCTTGTATGTTTGCATACTATTGTTACACTAAGCTTAAGTGGTAAAACTACACTTACTTGACAAAACATAAGAATTATGTATAATAGTAAGTGTTGTGATCACAAACAAAAACTTTAAAA
>DASYJQ010000169.1:0-17938 GCA_035996265.1 Saccharimonadales bacterium (SeqCode) | reverse complement strand
ATAGCGCAGCGTGATTGGGCCGGGGGTGCGATTGTCGTAGTCGGTGAGACAGTTGCCGGTGCCCTTAGGCGGCGGCAAGCCGGTGTCGGTGCAAGGATAACCGGGCAAGGCGTTTTTGGGGGTCCGGTCATCGTAGAACACCGAACCGGCGCCGGCGTTATTATTTTCGATGAAGGTCGAAGCATCGTACGGCTTAAAGGTAGAACCGGGGGAAACATTGACATCGGTTGCGTAGTTGATTTGGCCGTGGTCTTCGTCGTTGAAGACGACACCGCCTACGAGGGCTACAATCTGCACGGTTTTGTTGTCTTCGGCTACGAATGCGGCTTCATCACCCCCTTGGGCGTGGATGGCGGGCAAATCGTTTTGGACTGACTTTTCAGCGAGCGCTTGCAAACCAAGGTCGACAGTCGTCACGACTTTCCAGCCGCCGCGTTTGACGGTTTCGGTGCCGTATTTTTCTTCCAGTTGTTGTTTGGCGGCTAGTACGAAGTACGGCGCTTTGATACCAGTGAACTTCTGAGAGCGTGGTTTGACTTGGGCGATAATGTCGACTTTTTTGGCTTCATCGGCCTGCTGTTTGGTAATCATTTTTTGGGTGAGCATTTGGTCGATGATGTAATGCTGACGGCCGATCAAGTCGGCGGAATTAAAGCGCGGGCCATACGGTGAATAGACGTTGGGCGATTTAGGAATGGCAGCCAGCATCGTCGCCTGGGCCAATGTCAGATCTTTGGCGGGAATCCCGAAGTAGTCGTTAGCCCCGACCTCTGCGCCGTATTCAACCGGGCCATACGGGGCAACGTTTAAGTAGCCGGTTAGAATGTCTGCTTTGGAATATTCGCGCTCCAACTCGACAGCCAGGATGACTTCTTTTACCTTGCGGGTAATAGTGCGGTCAGCGGTCCAGTCCTGGTTGAGCTTGACCAGCTGCTGGGTAATAGTCGAACCACCTTGCGTGACGCCCCCGCCCCCGAATATGTCATGGACGCCGGCGCGGGTAATGCCGCGGACATCAAAGGCGCCATGTTTATAGAAGTCTTTGTCTTCGATAGCGACGGTGGCGTTTTTGAGGTAGTTGTTAATAGAGTCGTTAGTAACCGGTATGCGCTTAACAGCGTCGTAGTCTTGGAATAGAATCGTTTTGCCGTCGCGGGCATAGTAGGTAATGCTACCGCCGATATTGGTGCCGGAAATGTCTTTAATGTTCGGTAGGTCTTTGCGGAAGTATGCGAATATACCGGCAATCAGGACAAAGAAGACAACAATTGCCACGCCGGTAATTTTGAGGGCCATGATAGCGCCATCGCGGCTGAACCAGAAGCGGGCCAGTTCGCGCGGCTTAAAGCGGAATAACATGCGCTTAAAGCGGTTTTTAGGAAGGGTGCTTAAATAGGTGGCTCGCCGGCGGGCCTTTGCCTCGCGGCTGGCTTTGACGCGCTCGCCGAGGCTGCGGTTCAGCTTAATAGTGCTACCGCTTTTGGTGGTAAACGTATTTTTCCCCGGACGCCGGCGTGGCTGGGGTTTTCGCGGATCAGTCATTCGCTACTGTTTGCTCCATTGCCGTAATAATACTCTTGATTATAGCAAATAAAGCCTTCAGGCAATGGAAATTGCCCGCTACCCCTAGGGTCTATCTTAAGCTTACGGTATACTTATACACATATATATGACACCACTCGACCCTATCCGCCACCAATACATGTATACCCGCTAGTTCGTGTGAGTGTATTATTGTTGATAAGGAGACTAGAGATGCCAAAGTCAGAGATGACACTATCTGAAGAATTAGAGTGGCGAGGTTTTGTAAACCAGTCAACTTTTGAAAATATTAAAGATTTAGATAAAAAGAAGTGGACCTTTTACCACGGTTTCGATGCATCTGCAGATTCTCAAACGGTAGGCAATTTAGCTGCAATGATGTTTGATAAGGTTTTTATGCGGCATGGGCATAAAGCCATCATCCTTGCTGGCGGTGCCACTAGTTTGATCGGCGACCCAGGCGGAAAAGATAGTGAAAGAATACTTCAAACTGAAAATATAATAGAGCATAACGTAGAGAAGGCTGAGTACCAGCTCCATAAGATATTTAAAGACCATACCTTTAGGCTCGTTAATAATATCGAGTGGACAAGAGACATGAACGTTATTGAGTTCCTTAGGGATATCGGAAAACACTACAGCATGACCTCACTTATCCAGAGGGATTACATCGCTAAACGATTAGGTGAAAACGGAAACGGGATTACTTACACTGAATTTAGCTATACGCTTCTCCAAGGAATGGACTTTCTTCACTTGTTCGACAAGTACGGAGTTGATCTTCAATTAGGCGGCTCTGATCAATGGGGTAATTGCCTCTCGGGAGTTGATCTAATTCGTAGGGCACGAGCGAAAGAAGCGCACGTTATTACGCTCCCTCTAGTGATTAATAAGGCTACAGGGAAGAAATTTGGGAAAAGCGAAGATGGTGCTGTTTGGCTTGATCCAGATAAAACGAGTCCCTATAAGTTTTATCAATTTTGGCTCAATGCTGATGATGAAGGTGTCGGGAGCTATTTAAAAATATTTACCGAGCTAGAAAGATCTGAAGTTGATCAGACTATGAATGAGTTTAGCCTTAACCGCAGCGCCCGTTTAGCTCAAAAGACACTAGCGTTTGAAGTGACTAAGCTCGTACATGGAAGACAGCAAGCAGAAAGACAGAGGAAAATAGTAAATGTTCTTTTTGGCAGTGAAGATGCTTTAGATCTAGATGAGTCGGAGATGGAGATGTTAGCTCACGAACTTCCAGTTGCTTTAGTCGGCAGACGTTTACAACTAGAAGACCTATTCAACGCGTTAGTTGAGACAAAGTTGGCATCATCGAAATCTGAAGCACGACGCTTTTTCGACAGTGGCGCCATCTACATTAACGACAATCGTCTCGAACTTAATTCGGGTTTTCTTTATGACTCATTTTCTGGCTATGCTATCTTGCGTCGAGGTAAAAACAATAACGCTTTATTAAAATTCTACAAGTAGTCTAATGGTATACTAGGCCCATATGAAAGAACAGCCAAAGAAAGCGGCAGAGCCAAAAAGGCGCGCCGATCAATATAATGACCCGTCGCACAATTACCGTAAATACTGGGAAGGGCGCGATTACGAAAATGCCGCTGAAGAAATGGCCATCCGCCGTTTGCTGGACGGCAAGCACTTCCGCCACGCCGCAGATATCGGTGGCGGTTTCGGCCGGCTATGCCTTCTGCTGGAGCAGTACGCCCAGAGCGTAACGCTGACCGACCCCAGCCAACAGCAGTTGGATTTAGGTGAAGAATACCTGAGCGGCCACCCGGAAATTGACCGTAAGCTTATGCAGGCCGATGATCTCAAGTTCAAAGACGGCGCGCTGGATCTGATTACTATGATCCGCGTCATGCACCACTTGCCGGATCCGACAAAAGAATTTTCAGAGATTTCGCGCGTGCTAGCCGATGACGGGTACGCGATTATCGAAGTGGCCAACTACACCCATGCCCGCAACCGCATCAAGCACTTGCTCAAAGGCACTAAAATGCCGTCAGAGCCGGTCAGCTTGCGCCCGATAGCCCGCAACGGCAAAGACGACATCCCATTCGTCAATCACAACCCGCACACCGTTATCACCCAGTTGGCTCATGCCGGCTTGAAGGTTGACCGCATTCTATCGGTTTCTAACTTGCGCAGCCAGGGTCTCAAGAAGATCGTCCCTAAGAGCGTAATGCTGGCCATCGAAGGTATCTTACAGCCCACGCTCGCCAAGAGTTTCTTCGGCCCGAGCGTATTCTTCCTCGTCAAAAAAGCCTAAATAACTCCAGACGTCGCAAGCCAACAGGCTTGGTGGCATATTTAATTGTCTACCATCACCACTGGCGATAGTATGTAATAGCAATCTAAATTATGCATATGAAGGCTGAATATTTTGTAGATAATGTACTGCCGTTAGATGTTCCAGAGGGTCTCAATAGTGAGATTCCTCTGCCGGTTGATGCCGTTCCGGAGGCATTTTCAATTAGCCAGGATGCAAAAGAGATAGTTGCCGGCGCCTTGGTGGAGCCGGCCCCGCCGGCCGGCCCGGCAATTCATCTGTCGGCGGAACCCGCGGAAGCGACCGGCGCAGCCAAGCGTTACCATTGGGAAAACGAGGCCGAGCTGCAACGGGCGGCCCGGCTTGGCGACCGCGCTGCCTTCGGAACCCTGGCCGAATATTATCGCCCGATACTTTTGGGCTATGCCCACAGCATGTATGCCGGCGTCGATAACGGTTCGTTTCACCATCGGGCTGAAGATAGCGTACAAGAGGCGATACTCACGGTTTTAAGCGCCGTATCACAGCAAGAGATAGCCAGTAGGCCCGACCCGCGTCTGCCTTATTTCTTCAGCGCCATGCGTTCAGAGTTTTTAGATTGGCTTAAATCGGCTGCCCACCGCAGAACTACGCCGGCAGGGGATATAAGCACCGGATTGGACGTTGAGGAAGCCGAGGACTACCAGCGGGGTCTTGTAGGCCAGACGTTTCGAGTGGTTGGAGAGATCGCTGAAGATAATATTGCCCGCTCTGTTGCTATTAACGAGGCCCATATGGCGCTTGCAGCCATATGGCAGGCCCTGAATGAACGGCAGCGGGAGTATGCGCGCCTTCGCTTCGTGGAAGAATTAACCCTAAAAGAGATTAGCGAGCTAACGGAAGATAGAATGACCGCCGTTAAAGCCGTATTCTTCCGCATATTTGAACGGGCTCGTAGGATGGAAGCCGACGGCCGCGTAGAACGGCCGGATACTGCCCGCGGTGAGCTCATTGGGCGTATCAATAATACAGACAAGGATGGTGCGAGCGGGTAGACCATATATACTGTGGGCATGACTATTACCAGTCCGTTGACAATGGTGAAGGGCGTGGGGCCGGAGGTGGCTAAAAAGCTGGCCGGTCTTGGTTTGCACACTGTGGCTGATATCATTGACGACTATCCGCGCCGCTACGATGATTATTCAGAGGTCGTGCCGGTCAATAAGTTGCATCCCGGCATGGTGACCATTAAAGCCGTAATCAAGCAAGCCAAAGGCCGCTACGTGCGCCGGGGTATGCACATCACCGAGGCGGTCGCGTCGGACGACACCGATAGCGTACGCCTGGTGTGGTTCAATCAGCCGTACCGTGAAACAGGCTTGAAGCCGGGGCAGGAATACTACATTGCCGGCCCGTTCGAGCTGAGCCGCCAGCGCTTTGCCATCATGAACCCCAGTGTTGAGTTAGTGAGCGACTTTCCGGTTAGTACGGCGCGTATTATACCGATATACCGGGAGACAAAAGGCGTTACCAGCAAACAGTTACGCAAGATTATCCGCGA
Source organism: Saccharimonadales bacterium (SeqCode) (assembly GCA_035996265.1). Classification (GTDB taxonomy): domain Bacteria; phylum Patescibacteriota; class Saccharimonadia; order Saccharimonadales; family UBA4665; genus PMNU01. The sequence goes on along the minus strand of DASYJQ010000169.1, from coordinate 12,569 downwards.
AGTTACCCCGGCGATGCGGACGCTGCCAGAAACGCTGCCCGCATGGCTGATTAGCCAGGAGCAGCTGATGCCACTAACCGGCGCGCTGCAAACCATACATTTTCCGGCCAGTCGCGAGGTTTTGGAAGACGCTAGGCGCCGCCTCGGTTTTGAAGAAGTTTTTGAATTGACCCTGGCGGCGCTGCTTAATAAATATGAGCTCCTGCAAGATACGGCGCTAGCCATCCCGTTTGACGAGAAACTGGCCCGCGAGTTTGTCGGGCATCTGCCATTTAAGCTCACTGACGCCCAGCGAAAGGTCGTCTGGCATATTTACCAGGACATGCAAAAAACGCAGCCGATGAACCGTCTAGTAGAAGGCGACGTTGGCTCCGGTAAGACCGTTGTGGCGGCGATGGCGGCAGTTATGGCCATGGCCGAGGGTTATCAGGTGGCGCTTATGGCGCCGACCGAGCTGCTTGCCAGGCAGCACGCCGATACCATATATAAGCTGTTGACGCCGCTTGGCCTGGAATCCCGGGTGTCGTTGCTTGTTGGTGGCATGAAGCCGAAAGAGAAAGAAGCGGTTAAAGCGCACATTGCCAGCGGTGATGTGCAATTCCTGATCGGCACGCACGCCTTAATCCAACAATCGGTTGATATGCATAGATTGGGGTTGGTGATTATCGATGAACAGCACCGCTTTGGCGTCGAACAGCGTAAAAAGTTGATGGCCAAGGCCGGGCACATGCCCCACTTGCTGAGCCTGACGGCTACGCCGATCCCGCGGTCGCTGGCCTTGACGCTGTATGGTGAATTGGACGTGTCTATTATTGACACTAAGCCGCCAGGCCGCCAGCCGACCGTCACGACTATTTGTTCGCCGAACTCCCGGGCTAAGCTCAACGAATCTATTGAAGAAGAGTTGCGAGCCGGCCGCCAGATGTTTGTGGTCTGCCCGCTGATTACCGAAACGGCTGTCAGCACATCCAACTCGGTTGAAAAAATATATGAGCAATTTCGCACAAAAGATTTTAAAAAATGGCGTGTGGGCCTGCTGCACGGAAAAATGAAACCCGCCGAAAAGAGCGAGGTCATGAATAGTTTCGTGGCCCATGAACTGGACATATTAGTGAGTACTACTGTTATTGAGGTCGGTGTCGACGTGCCGAATGCCAGCATTATGCTTATTGAGGCAGCCGAGCGTTTCGGCCTGGCGCAGATCCACCAGTTGCGCGGCCGTGTCGGCCGGGGCGGCCACAAAGGGTATTGTTATCTGATGATGGGCGACAGCAAGACGCCGCCTAAACGGCTGGAGGCCCTGGTCCGGAGCGATGACGGTTTTAAACTGGCCGAGCTAGATCTGGAATTACGCGGCCCCGGCGCGATATACGGCACTATGCAGCACGGTGAATTAGACCTGCGGGTCGCCAAATTAACCGACATCAAACTGATCGCTGCGGCCCGTAAGGCGGCGCAAGCATTTATCGATACTGGCGAAAACCTGCTACAATATCCTCAGTTGCAAGAGCACGTCAGTGCATTACGAGCCGTTACGAATTTGAACTAAAACTAAAGAATTATGTATTCAGGAACAACATTAACCCCGCTCTCCGGGCGGGTGTTCGGCGCTCACCAGAAGATCGATCGTCTGGCCCGCGGATCGCTGCGGAAATTGGTCAAAAAAGACCACTCTTTCCCCACCCAAAAACTTATCCTGCATTTTGAGGGCAATAACGGCCCGGATGGCATCAAGCGTAAAAGCCCGGCCAAAGATGAGCCGTGGCACTATTATTCGCCGTTCGACCAAAAGGACACGCAACTGGTCGAGATTATCAGCAATCATTACGACGCCTTGGTTACCGCCTTGAAAAGCAAGGATCATGTTCGTTCCGCATTCGAAGCGGCCTGGTTATCGCATGCTATCGTTGACGGTCTGACGCCGCCGCACCATTTCCCTTACGAAGCACAGCTGGCCGTACTGCGGGGCGGCGAAGGCCTCGAAACTCGTAATAGCCTCAAAGGCAAGCTGGTTATGCCCGGCAGCAACCCTATGCAGCAAATGAGCAACAACTGGAAAATGTGGGGCCCGCATGGCTTATTGACCGCCCACGGATTTTTTGAGTTCGGTATTGCCGCGCTTATTAAGCCCTTTACCCAAAAGCAAATTGCTCTGACGCCGCACGCCATGGCCGAACTCAGTGAGTATGGCGTATTAGAGTTGTTTCGCCGCAAAGCCCGCGAGATCGCTGCTTTGGGAATGTACGAAGCCTACCAAAAGAATGGCTGGACGCGCGATTTAGTCCGTCATGCCCGCCGCACGATGGTGCCCGTTATGGTCCACACCGTTACACTAGCCTGGTATGCCGCCTGTATTGATGCTGGCCTGGCTGACCCGCCCAAGGTTTTGAGGGCTAAGTAGTGAGAGTTATTGCCGGTACGCTAGGCGGCCGGGTATTTGATTCACCTGGCACCGACCGCACTCATCCTATGAGTGATAGAGCCCGCGGCGCGTTATTTAACGTGCTCGGCGACATCGAAGGGTTACGCGTGCTTGACGCCTTTGCCGGAACTGGCGCATTGAGCTTTGAGGCTGTCAGCCGTGGCGCCGCTAGCGCGTTGGCTATCGAGAATGACCGGACCGCTCAAAAAACCATTACCCGCAACATTGCAGCCCTGGGTGTGGACGGCGCTGTTAAGCTTATTGCCACCAGCGCTAATGCCTGGCTGAATACTTCGGAGCTGGATACGTACGATATTCTGCTGTGCGACCCGCCGTACCAAGACTTGCAAACCGATCTTATAGCGCGTCTTGCCGGACGGGTGGTGTCTGGCGGTTTACTCGTTCTGTCGCTGCCGGCTAATGTCGAAGCACCCTTGTTCGAAGGTTTTGAACAGGCCCGCGCCCGCAGTTATGGCGACATGCAGCTAGTATTTTACCGCAAGGCGTAAAAAGCGTATTTACCGGTCAGGAACCTGTGCTATACTCCCGCCATGAGCCGCGGAAAACCAATTACTACCGATAACATCGAAGAAATAATTACGCCGATTATTACAAGTATCACGACGAAGATCGTAACCGAAGTAGTGGCTGAAGCCACTACGCAGATCTTAAATGTTATGGAAAAACGTTTCGACCAAGTAGACCGGCGCTTCGAGCGCCTAGAACGCCGCCTGGATGAAGCGTGGGTCTATATCGACGACCACGAAGGCCGCTTGCGGACGCTGGAATCGAAACCGGCGTGGCGCAGCCAGCTTTAGGGTGGCCTTTTAAGGCGTTTTACAGTAAAATAATCTAGTTCGCTTCAAGATTATTCTTAGGAATAACTAGGAGTGGAGTACTCGGATTGCCACCGGCAATCCTCCGGGCGAGTGGTGGAATGGTAGACACGCTAGCCTTAGGAGCTAGTGGGGCAACCCGTGAAGGTTCAAGTCCTTTCTCGCCCACCAATACTGACTTCATAAGGCACCGTAAAGGTGTCTTTGTCATACATCCCTGTAGTACACATTTGCAACAGAGTGTGTTATCGTCTGTAATACTATATGGAACATGCTGATGCTATAGAAGGGTCTGGGGCCGCCAGCTTGGAAGCCGCAGCCAAAATCACGGCACAGCAGGAGGCGGCTGATGCATACAGGGCGCTGCAAGTGCAGGGCAGTTTGGCTATGCGTCAAGTTGCTGAGTCTAATGACATCAAATGGGTGGTTAGCGATGTCACTGAAAAACTCGGCCACGAACAATCCCCCTGGTATCGCCGCCACAGCAAGCAAGATAAACGTTGGGACGAAATTGTTGGCGTGCAGGAAACCGCCGCCAGGCATGAAAATGACGAATTTGATTGTGGCCGTCGCCTCGCCGTTTGGTTGGAAGATGAACTGTCGCTACAAGAACGAGCAACGCTGCGCATGCGGCCGGTTGATTATATCGATGATTACGGTCTGACACCGATGCAGTTTGTGACTAATCATGATGGCAGAGAGAAGACGTTTCAGTTAGGGCAGAGCTTTAACTTCCACCAGCCAGGACCTGTATCCGACAAAGCGTCGTTACAAGATCAACACGAGCCGTCCCGCCCCGGTCTCAGCCTACTGCCAGAGGAAATTCAAACATTCCTGCAGCAAAAGCGCGACTACTGGACGACGTTGGGCGTCCATAACGGCGGCGAGCTGGATGCGTTTGTTGACGAGTACTTCACATTTACTGAGATTGATCTGGATAAAGGTAAGTTGCCGGCCGAATTAGAGTGGTTGTTCGCCTCGCTGCCGGGCGCTGAAGATGTCTTGCGCGAGGACATTCTGGACAGGCATGGCGTGGTCAGGCTGCGGCAGCTTAAAGGCACGCCGCCTGCAGTACTCGAGCACATACACGCCGTCAGTCAGTCGCAGAACAAGCTTATTAGTTGGCTTAAGCCGTTCGTTACCGAGGGCATCGAGCCGATCATTCATGAGTCCGACAATGCCAAGATAGAGGCTGAACGGCAAAAAGAGCGCAGCCGCTTGGAGCGTAATACTAAATTGGGTGCGTTCCGCCGCGAATTGCTCGAAGCTCGTGAAGACGAAAAAGCCGCCGAACAGCGCGACTTTAATGATTCATTGCTTGGCATTACTAACTTTGCCGAGATTGCCTACGGTATTGAAACGTCAATTCCTGATGGCCTGACAGCCGGTGAACGGGACAATCTGTCGGTAAATATTGGCGACATGAACAAGCATCTCGACGATGAGTTTGGGGGCGGCGCCGCTCTTGAGCACATGCTGCGCGACGTGAACGGACGCCATTCCGAGGGTATTTTGAAGACCCTTAAATTAGCCGCCGGCCTGATTGTCGCCGGCGAAACGCTCCATCTGATTTATGAACAACACCCGGAATGGACGCCGTTGGCGGTCGCCGTATTCCTGTTAGCTCTCATGGAAGATCCGGTCAGCGAAGGTGGTGAAGCATTAAGCCAGCGTTCGCTGGGTTGGAGCTGGGCCGAGATCGCCCCGCGCTACAAGCTCATCGGGCCGGTGGCAATCGGTAGTGTCGCCGCTGGGCTAACGGTGAAATGGGTCGGTGATAATTACGGTGAATCGCTTGCCGCGGTAGACTTCGCCATAGCCGGTTGCGCTACCACCGGGGCGACGCTGTTCAAGACCATCCAAAGCTCTCATCGCGCCCACCGGGCGCAGGTCGCCGAAGGCAAGGTGCAGGGCCACATAAACCTGGATAAAGCCGGGCAGGCCGAGGTGCTTGCCGCGCTTGTTAATACCGATAGTCACGAAGGGGCAATGGCGAGCGTCCGCGAGATTATAAATGCCCAGACCAACGAGGAAGTGTCCGAAGCCGACCTAAAGGTGTTGTATGGCGCCATAGAACAGGCGCTAATGGACGGTGATATCGATGCGGCCATGAGCCGGGTGAGCGTGCCGTTCCGCCAGGCGTTGAAGGCCGCGTGGGACGAATCGTTCGGCATCAACCCAGCCCGGAAAGGTAAGCTTGCCGGTATGGCCCTTATGCTGGGGAGTGCGCCCGTACCGTTTGTCGCGCATTTAGTATTTACCCAGGCGATTGCCACCATGATGTTCAGCATGGGGGAGCCGCTCTCTGGCATTGCGACAAACTACATCCATAAATTCCTCGATGCCCCACGCCGTGCCACCCGGGCCCGCAAAGAAGCCGCCCGGTTGCGCGCTGCCCAGGTTGTGGGCGATATCTCCGCATAGAACAGTAGTTGCACAGGCCGTCATCATCTGTTACGCTTATGGCCATGAGCTACATTACAACCAGCCATCTGCATATATCGCCGGAGCTTGTCGGTTAGTTTAGTAGTATCCCTATGTAAAAACGCCGGCATTGTCCGGCGTTTTGTTTTATATCACTATTTACAAGGAACAATGACATGGCTTTTTCTACACAAATGCTGCAAGCGCAGCGCACTCTATTAGTGCCCAAAGGCCGCAACCGCGCGGCGGCAACCAACTGGCTTTTAGAGCGCGGCATCGATATGCCGGCACTCGCCGGCCGCCGGCTTCATCGATCCTAATGTTACGGAACAGTGTGTCGCGTTGCAGCGCGATAAGGATATTCCGCGGCTCGTAGACCGCTTAGGCGGCTTGGGTTTGATGGGTTCCGACGCCTGGCTTACTCAGGACCCGGCGTTACGCGCACGTCTGGGCAGTACATCGCTTTTCGTACTTGATGGCGTTCGTTTTGCGCTGGCGGCGCTGAGTGACCGCGCCGCCGCCGTGTATCCGGCGCTGGCCCGCCAGGCATTAGGGCCGGAGACTACTGTTATGAGCCTGACAGAAGGCGGATTAGAGGCGCTGCCAAAGTTATTCCCGGATCTGGACGGCACCTTTGACCTGGTGGAATCCGGCCAGACTGCCATCGACAACGATTTGGTAATTATCGAAGACAATCTCGTGCCGGTGACGCTCGACGCGGTGTGGTCGCAAGCGGCTGAAATCTGTTACAATCTAACCTAAAGGAACCAATCTACATGGCACTATCTACCCAACCATACAAGGGCGCCCGGGACTTTTATCCCGAAGACAAGCGTCTGCAAAAATACATGTTTAACGTTATGCGGCGGGTCGCCGAGCGGTTTGGCTACGAAGAATACGACGCTCCTATCTTGGAGCCGCTGGAGCTATACTTGGCTAAGACCGGCGAAGAAATCGTCAACGAACAGACGTACACCTTCGAAGACCGCGGTGGCCGCAAAGTGGCAATGCGTCCCGAAATGACGCCGACTGTCAGCCGCATGGTGGCCGGCAAGCGCCAGGAGCTGGCTTACCCGTTGCGCTGGTACAGCATTCCCAACCTATGGCGATATGAGCGCCCGCAACGCGGCCGTTTGCGCGAGCACTGGCAGCTGAATGTCGATATTTTTGGCGTCGAAAACCTACTGGCCGAAGCCGAAGTTATTCAGGTGGCCAATGGCATCCTCAAGCAATTTGGCGCCACCCACGACATGTACACCATCCGGGTCAATAATCGAAAACTGATGGACTTTATCTTCAAAGAATACCTCCGGTTAGACGGGGTGCAGACGCACATGGTCAGCAAGCTGATCGACCGTATGCACAAGATGCCGGCTGACGAATTCGCAGCCGCCATAGACGCCGTGTTCACGCCCAGCCAGCGCGACGCCGGCGCCAGCAACAAGCTCATCGGCCTGCTCAAGACAAAGACCCTTGAGCATTTACCGGAAGTTATCCGCCAAAGCAGCCCAGCGCTCGAATTAAAAGAGCTGCTGCACACGCTTAAAGAAGCCCGCATTACTAATGTCCGTTTTGATATCAGCATCATGCGCGGCTTTGATTACTACACCGGTATCGTATTTGAGATTTTTGATGAAAATCCGGACAACAACCGTTCCATGCTGGGCGGCGGCCGTTACGATGGTTTGGTAGGTTTGTTCGGTGTTGCACCGCTGCCGACTGTCGGCTTCGGCTTCGGAGACGTTACGCTGCAAAACTTTTTAGTCGGCCACGATCTGATGCCGGTTATCCGTCCCGAAGCCGACATATATGTCGTGTTAATCGGTGATGTCTACGCCAAGGCCCAAAAGGTAATCGACGATATGCGCGACATGGGCGTCAACGTCGCAGTAGACGTTAATGGCGGCAAACCCGACAAACAGATCAAGACGGCTGCTAAAAAAGGCATCCACTACGTTATGTTTATCGGCGAAAAAGAGCTTAAAGAGGAGCAGTACGAGATTAAAAACCTCGTAACCGGCGCATCTGAGCGTCATAGCTCGGCCCGTTTAGTGTCGATCGTCAAAGATTACCGCGGCGAGATTCGTGATTAATTTTTGTATTCTGTGTCCGTAGATTATATAATATTGCAGATCATTACTGAACAGGATACGTAACACCTATGAATACTCCCGCCAACACTCCCGAAGGGGCATCTAACCCCGAATTAATCGCCCAAGCACAAGCTGCAAGCGCTGAAACTGACGCCAACTGGTTTGACCTGACTCGCCAAGACGAAGTGACTTCACCCTGGGACGGCATCGAGCTAACAGAAGATGATCTTACCCGCATTGCAGCCCGCAACGAACGCGCTAATGCCGAAGTAGCAGCTGGTGCAGCCGCACTTGTAGCGCCCGAAACTGGTTGGAACAAGGTCCGCAGCATAGTAGGCCGTGCTGTTGGTGCAATCGTTATGTCGCCAATCGACAGGGTTACCGCCGTTATCGATCGCAGGAGCGACAAGATTGCACGCCAATACATGGACCGTTACCTTTCCCCTGTAGACAAATCCCAAGACTAGGCTGCTATCCCGCGGTTGCGCACAGGCTGTTGCCCTTATGCACCTTTTTGATAGAAAAAATTCTCCGCATCTGTTACAGTAGCTAACTATGCAAGTTACAAAAAAGAATCTCACCGACACCAGCGTGCAGTTAACCCTCGTTGCAGACGCCGATCTGCTAAAAGCTGCAAAGCAAGAAACCCTCCAATCATTTGCCGGCAGCCTGAAGCTGCCTGGCTTCCGTGAAGGCAAGGCGCCGCTATCGATTGTTGAAAAACAAGTTGACCAGGCCCGCCTGCAGTCCGAATTTGTCGAGCACGCCTTACAGCGTCTGTACCTCGCCGCTTTGGAGCAGGAAAACCTGCGCCCGGTTAGTGAACCAAAGATTAAAATCAGCAAGTTTGTGCCATTCGCAACGCTTGAAGTCGAAGTTACCGTCGAAATTGTCGGTGACGTTAAGCTGCCGGACTACAAAAAGATGAAGTTTGCCAAAGAGAAGGTGAACGTCACTGCTAAAGAAATCGATGATGTTATCGCCAATTTGCGTACCCGCGAAGCAGAAAAGAAAGACGTCGACCGCGCGGCTAAAGAAGGCGACGAAGTGTGGATCAACTTTACCGGCGTTGATGCCAAGACAAAAGAAGCCATTAAGGGTGCTGACGGTAAAGACTACCCGCTCGTTTTGGGTAGCAACACGTTTATCCCCGGGTTTGAACCAGAGCTGATTGGCACCAAAGCCGGCGGCGTAAAGACCTTTACCCTGACATTCCCCAAGGATTACGGCGTTAGCACGCTGCAAAACCGCAAAGTAGAATTCACGACCACAACCAACAAAGTCCAGGAAGTTGTCCTGCCCAAGCTTGACGACGAATTCGCCGCCAAGGTCGGCCCGTTCAAAACGATCGCCGAACTAAAAGCCGACGTCAAAAAGCAGCTTGAAGCCGAAAAAGAATACCGCGCCGACCAAAAATATGCCGACGACCTGTTAACCAGGATTACCGAAAAGACCAAAGTAGCCATTCCTGAAGCATTGGTTAACGAGCAAATCGAACGCCTGGAGCGCGACCAGCGCCAAAACCTGATGTACCGCGGCCAAACCTGGCAGGAATATCTCGACAGCGAAGGCCTAACCGAAGAAACGTTCCGCGCCAAGCAACGCCCTGTTGCCGAGCTGCGTGTTAAAGCCGGCCTGGTATTATCTGAAATCGCCGACCTGGAAAAGATCGAAGTGACGGCCGCTGAGCTTGACGCCCAGATGCAGGCCTTAAGCGCCCGCTACCCTGATGCCAAAATGCAAGCCGAGCTGGCCAAGCCGGAAGCCCGCCGCGATATCGCTTCACGCGTGATGACCGAAAAAACAATCGCCAGACTGACTGAGTACGCAACAGCCAAGTAAGCGGCAAAAATATAACTAGCACTCTTGACGTGTGAGTGCTAGTTTTCTATACTTATATATATGAACACACCACACAGCATGATTATCCCCACAGTTATCGAAAGCGACGGCCGAATAGAGCGCGCTTACGACATTTATAGCCGTCTTTTAAAAGACCGCATAATCTTCCTCGGCGACCAGGTTGACCAACACAGCGCCAACGTTATCGTGGCCCAGCTGCTGTTCCTGCAATCCGAAGACGCCAAAAAGGACATCTTCCTGTACATCAACAGCCCCGGCGGCAGCGTCTACGACGCTATGGCTATTTACGACACCATGCAGTTTGTAACTAACGACATTCAAACCGTCGGCATTGGCATGCAAGCTTCGGCTGCGGCATTCCTGCTGAGCAGCGGTACGAAAGGCAAGCGTCTCATTTTGCCAAACGCCACTGTTATGATTCACCAGCCATCGAGCGGCACCCGTGGTAAAGTTACCGACCAGGAAATCGACCTGCGCGAATCATTGCGCGTCAAAAAAATGCTCGAAGACATCATGGCTAAAAACACCGGCCAGGACCCCAAGCGCCTGCACGAAGACATGGAACGCGACCGCTGGCTGACCGCCAAGGAAGCCAAAGATTACGGCTTAGTCGACAAGGTGATTACTTCACCGCCGAAAGCATAGTATTATTACGCCATGACTAAACACAATTCCCAAGAACGCCTCGGGCAGTACCGTACAGTTGGCGGTAAGCCATTTTACGTGGCAGAAGTTGTATCGGGCGGACGGGACGAGCAGAGTGAACAGGGTCTGCGGGCCTGCGCCAATGGCATTGCTGATGTATTGGATTACAGCTGGGAGACCAAATTCGTTGTACCCGGCGTGCTGTCGCATGCCGACCTGGCCGTCGCGGGCCTTACGGGCGAACAGGTCAAGGAACGCATTACGGCGGGCAGCCGTCGTTATCTGGTAGCAGTCGCCGGTATAAACCCGGTGACATCTCCTGACGACATCCTTGCCTTCACTGCCTTCGAAGACTACCAGCCGCGCCGTCCGATCCGTGCCAACCCATTGCTTAGGAAATACCCGAATATACGTGATCTCGAATCACGGGACGGGATGATGACTACTGAATCAACAGTGCCACGCCTGGCGCTGCTGCACCATGTGGTGGAGCAGGCTAATCCTAAGCATAAAGTTTCAGCCTACGCCGAAGAGGCAAGCCCGGCGAGCGTCCGTTTTTACGAGGAATATGGTTTTACGCGCGACGACTCAATCCCGCCAGCCGCATTGACGGAAACTTTCGGCCAATCCCGGCTAACATACGTGCATATGGAAGCAGCCGCAGCTGGCCCTGTACAGGAGCTGGTACTCAACGGGTTGTTCCGGTACATTGATGACGTGTAAGCCTTGAAACGCATACCTGCCGCCGAGCTTCAGATCAGGCTGCGGACTGCCGCCAAATAATCACAATAGGGTTGACAATAGACTCCCGGTGCTTCACAATCTTAAAATAAGAAGTAGTGTAAGCATGGGCAGTGCTGTGGTGGTAAGGTAAAACTTGCAGCGCCAAAAACACCCGCTTAGTAATCTTCGCGCGAAAAACACTTAACAAACTAAGTTATAATTAATGCCTTACTTACGTAGGTAAGGTATATCTTTGTGCGCTGCCTGCGCACAGGGCTAACATATAGGGGAAAAGCTGCATTTATGGCGAAGAGCACCAAGATCGCGAAAGACAACAGCCAAAGGGTCTATTACACCTCCCAAGATGACGCTATTGCGTTGGCCGACCTAGTCGACCACCAAAACAAGTCCTTCCAGTGGTTCGTGGAAGAAGGCTTGGGCGAACTTTTGGCCGAGATTAGTCCGATAGACGACTACACTGGCACCAAACTAAGTTTGGTTTTCAAAGATTATCACTTTGAAGACCCGAAGATCAGCGAGAATAAAGCCCGCGAAGACAACGTTTCTTACGAAGCGCCTCTTAAGGCTAAAGTCGAACTGACCAACAAAGTTACCGGCGAAGTAAAAGAACAGGAAATTTACCTCGGCGACTACCCGTGTATGACAACACGCGGTACATTTGTGATTAACGGCGCCGAGCGCGTCGTAGTAAGCCAGCTGATCCGTTCCGCTGGTGTTTTCTTTACCAGTGACCAGCATGGTGCAACCAACCTATACGGCGCCAAGGTCATTCCAGGCCGTGGTGCATGGCTAGAATTTGAGACCGCCGCAGCCGGCGGCCTCTTTGTTAAGATTGACCGCAAGCGCAAGATCGCGGTTACCACCTTACTGCGTGCATTAGGTATGACTGAAGCCCAGATGAAAGAAACATTCAAGCACGTCGACACCGGCACGGTAAACCACCTGCAGGCTACCCTCGACAAAGACCCCACCCGCGGCCAGAGCGACGCACTGATCGAAGTGTACCGCCGTTTGCGCCCTGGTGACCTCGCCACTGTCGACAACGCCAAGGCGTTGATCGAAAACATGTTCTACAACTTTAAGCGGTTTGACTTTTCGCGCGTCGGCCGCTACAAAATCAACAAACGTTTGAACTTAGATGTCGCTAACACCACCGAGAACCGCGTTATGCGCCTCGACGACCTAGTAGCCATCGTTACCGAACTTATCCGCCTCAACAACACCCAGGAACCGGCTGACGACATCGACAGCCTGGCCAACCGCCGCGTGAAGTTGGTAGGTGAACTAGTCCAGCGCCAGTTCCGCATTGGTTTGCTCCGCATGGAACGCAACACCAAAGACCGTATGTCTATGTCCGAAATCGAAACGGTTACCCCTGGCCAGCTGATCAACGCCCGCCCGGTTGTCGCTGCCGTACGCGAATTCTTTGCGTCCAGCCAGCTATCGCAGTTCATGGACCAGATTAACCCCTTAAGTGAACTTGCACACAAACGCCGTCTGAGCTCCATGGGACCAGGCGGTTTATCACGTGAACGCGCCGGC
>DASYJQ010000168.1:0-6709 GCA_035996265.1 Saccharimonadales bacterium (SeqCode) | reverse complement strand
TCCCGTGCCAGGAGCGGGCGCTGGCGGCAATGACGGCGGTGATATTCCCCGCCCCCCGTTGCCACCCATCGATGAGCTACCGCCGCCGGATGATGATCCGGAAAAACCCATGGACGATGGCGAACGTGCCGACCGGCAATTTGAAGCGCACAAAATCACTCCTCCAACCCCCGCCGAATTACAAAAGCTGCAGGAAAAAGAGAACTCGGTAGACTGGCTCGGATTTATTACAACGAGATCGCCCATTGCTACTACATTTGGCGATGAGGATGGTATGGCGTCTTTCGAACGCCATAGTTCTATAAAGCCTAGTGCTCCGACTCAACGCCTCGCCCCTCAACGGGCAGATGAGATTGTGGATCGGCAACTGTCAGACTACAGCACGACGCTGACGCGCGTACAGGAAGGCATTGAAGCAACTGCCGATCTTACAGAACTTACAGCCGAACATAGTGGGCGCACGTTGATCACAAAATACCCCCAAAGTCGCTCAACGTTTAGCACTATGGATGGTTACAGCGTACAGCCCTCTCGTGACGGGTCAGGCCTTATTGTAACCGAACCGCCTGTGAGCCAGAGGCAGCCAGACCATCATGTTCGTCACGATACGCCCGACGGAGAAGAAGTACACCTGATCACGCCCGATGCCACGCGCAGGTCCAGTATGCGTAACGATAATGACGAGCTGGTCACTACGCACGAAGTAGCATATAGCGTCGACCCGAGCGACACCGAATATTTTAGTACGCTCAATCAAAATCTCGCCGCTTACCAGGGCTTATTGCTCGATGTAGCAGATCATGCAGGCTTTAGCCGGGAATCAATAGTTGACGCGAGCGGTCAGGTTAATATGGCCTACTTGCTTGAAACAGCCGATCCCGTAATCTCAAGGCCGGAATTCCAAGCAAGCTTGCCCGCCGATTTGCGGACTAATTTGGAAGTGCACAACCAGGCCATAGCCAATAGAGTAAATTCTACTTATATAAAAGATAGTCTCGTACAACGAGGTTTCCGCCTGGGCGGTTATTTCAGGGCAGCGCTTGGGCGCCGTGATTTCTAGATCATGATTGATCACCTGCCAGGCATAAATTATGATATTTGGCTATAGTAGTGCATAAACATATTGTTGCATTGTCATCACTATTGTGCTAATGTTTATATATGTCCACCAGTGAATTCTCTCCACCACAACCAGAGCAATTTGCCACTGCCGGTCAAGTTAACACCTTGTACAATTTGGCACGAAGTTTCCGTAACATGAACGGTATGCCTGATCTTGGCGTTCGCTACAAGTGCGACCTGAGTGACGATGCGCTACCCCCGGAAAGCATATTTGCAGAGGCTGGTGAACTCCGCCCCAACCCCGCCCCGCTATATGGACTCGAATTATCTGTAATGAACGACACCGAACGCACTGAGATGATCCCGCACCTTACTGAGACAGAAGGTCCTGACCAGGCAGCTGCTGCCCGTATATGGTTTGTCCGTGAGGAACCAGCTGAACCGATTCAGCCTGGCTCACGCGCTGTGGTACGGTATGTTCCCGGCGTTGAAGCCCCTCTCGGACCCCGCACTCACCGCGAAACAACGGTAACCTACAAAATTTTGGAAACCCCTACCGACGACCTGACTAACCCGCAACGGCAGCTCATGAAATCCACTACTGAGATACGGACAGCAAAAAGCGCTGGCCAACGGGTACTGGAAAACCTTGGAGAAGTAGCCGCTTCCGATATTGAAGTAGGTGACTTGCGCGTAAAGCAAGGCGAAGTGCGCGACCGTAACGAAATATTCACGGCTGTTCCAGAAGATGAAGCACGGCAAGTTATCGACTACCTGACCGACGAAGCCATTCGCCAAGGCGAAAGACAGCAGTTGACGATTCCTGCAGATTTTGAAAGCTAAGCTTCGACAGGGCTGCGCTTAAGGCGCGCTAGCATACGCTGGCGCAGGCGCGGATCGGCGTGCAGTTCTTTGTACTTGTGCAATTGTGCCTTCAATTTTTCTTCGGCAATATCAACGGCGGCGTAGATGTTAATGGTCGTTTCATTGACGGTAATGTTCTCGTGCGGCAAATGGATTAGCACCTCGCAGGTGCGTTCATTCTTGCCCTTGTTCTTACCCTCTTTGAGCTTTACTTCCATGTGGGCGCTGGTACGGGCGTGTCTGGGTATGTACTTATCGAGCCGGGCGATCTTTTTGAGAACGTACTTGCGTAGGTCGTCATCCACGGTCATGTGTACCCCGTCGATTTCAATTTTGTTGACCATTGTATCCTCCTTCTTTTAGTGTTGGATGATTAGATCTCGGACAAGCCACCCATATATGGTCGCAGCACTTCTGGAACCATTATGCGGCCATCGGCAGTTTGATTATTCTCGATAATTGCCTTCAGGATGCGGCTGAGCGCAAAGGCAGTGGCGTCGGCGGTATGGACGAGTTCGATGCGGCCGTCGGTACGGCGCACGCGCGTTTTGAGGTCGCGGGACTGGTAGTCGGCCATGTAGTCGGCAGTGTGCGTTTCGCGGTAATTGCTCTGGCCCGGAAACCAACAGTCAATGTCGACGCCGGCAGCATTAGGCTTGCCGATATCGGCGGTACACTTTTGGACAAAACGGTATGGCAAACCGATCTGCTGAACCAAATATTCCTGGATGGCGATCTGTAATTTGTGCTCGCCTAGCCCGGTCTCGGGTGTCGTAAAGGCTTCCATTTCGAGCTTGTCGAATTGGTGCAGCCGGAAGATGCCTTCCATGTCTTTGCCGTAGGTACCGGCTTCGCGGCGGAAGCTGGTGCTGTAGCCCAGGTAACGGATCGGGAACATAGTTTCGGGCAATACTTCATTCCAGTACATCGTACACAACGTGTGTTCGGCGCTAGCGTTGAGCCACAGGTCGTCGTCGGCCAGCTTGTAGGTAACTTCTTCGGCGTTCAAGCGGGCGCTGGCGACATATGGCTCTGTGCGCAGCATAGCTGGGGGCAAAATGGGCGTAAATGGCTTGATGCTGACATTCAGCCCATTTTCTTCAACCAGTTTTTTGATAATGGTTTCATCTGTCAAAGTCTGCATAACGTAGTTAATCAGCGCAAATTGCAGACGCACTAGTCCGCCTTTGAGGTACGCAAAACGGGCGCCGGCAATTTTGGCGGCGCGCTCTTTGTCGATAAGGTCGTGGGCGTCTTCTGCGCCCAGTTCAAAATCGTGCTTGGGGGTAAAATCGAAATGCGGCGGTTCGCCAACTGTTTTTACGACGACATTCTCGTCTTGGGTGGCGCCAACCGGCACGTAATCGAGCGGCATGTTTGGTACGCTGCGCAATAATGTTTGGTACTGCTCGTCGGCGCCGGCAAAATGAGCGTCGGCTTCGACAAGTTCGCCTTTGATGCGTTTGCCTTCTTCGATCAAATCGGATTCAGGCTTGCCACCCTTCATTTTATCGGCATTGTCGTTGCGGCGGCCACGCAGCGCTTCGAGTTTGCCGAGCAATTCGCGGCGTTCTGCATCTAAACGCAGCAGTTCCGGCACGTCTACCGGATAATTTTTTTGTTTGGCTTTTTCGGTGACTAGGTCGGGGTTATCACGTATGAATTGGATGTCGATCATGTTTCGGTCCTTACTTACTGTTTAAAAATTCTTGCAGCGGGTATTTAGCAACTCAGGGAGCGGCTGGAGCGAAAACTTCGACTACTGGTCATTAGACGTATCATCAATTTTAATTATAGCAAGGTGGGCGCACAGGTGCTACCCAGCGGCGCATTTACCCGTAAAGCCGGCTGCATCATTTTCATACCCCCAAAGCACGACGATGCTACGGCTACTGCTAGCCGCCAAAGCCTGGCCGTCAGTACCGCACTCCGCGCCAGTAACCACTGTAACTTGATCGGCTGTGACGGCCGCGTGGCCACCAGCCGCAACCTGGACATCAGTGTAACCCTTGAAGGATACCGCGGCGGGTATCGAACCTTCACCTCCGGTTAGCTGGCCGTTGGCATACGAACTTGGCAGCTGGCCGCCATTATTATTGATGAATTCTTCTACTGCTGCGCCCAAATTGCTGGCATCATTGGCGCGCTGAGTATTCCGGGAAGCACGTCGGAGCGCCTCCAGCTCACTGCCATTGGCGTTAGTACTGTTATCACTGACGGTACTGGTGTCTTTTTGCTGCGAGCCGCTGCCTTGCACGACGGGTTTATCTTTTTTACTATGCATGACCACTATAAGGCCGGTCGCTACGACGGCAAAAATACAGATTGCCGCGAGTATTACGACTATGGTGTTGCCGCGTTGGCGGTTTTCGGTAGGTATGTTCATAGTCTTAGTGTACTACGATCGGGTACGTTTGAGTTTGGCTTGCACGGCGGTGAGCGTCAGCTGGGTGCGTTGTTTGGCATAGGCGCAAAAATCGCAATCGCCACCCATGATACTCACACCCATCGCTGGCATGTCATCGCTATCCATACAGGCCTTCATTTTGATAACGGTCGGCTCCACCCAACTGTCGTCGCCGGTGTACGGAATGACTTTGGTGCGGAATTCGACACGGTTGTTGAACCCATCCATGTCCATACGGCCGTTGGCATACACAAAATAGCCGGTCGGGTCCACGATCAGGCCATTCTGGCGCAGCAACCACTGATAGACCTCCATTTGGCGCTTGTAGCTGATCTGCCAATCGCTGTCGATACTGACCTCTTTGTTCTTGGATGTTGCCTTGTAGTCGACAACGATAACATTGCCATCAGCGTCGACCCACAGGTCGTCGACAGCGCCAAAGACCATTAGGTTGGTGGGCTTATGGTGGTATTGCACGCCGACGAACGTCTCGCGCCAGTCGTCGAGCTTATCGTGCATGAACGGCACGGCCGGTACACTATATTCGGTCATAATCGGGTGCGGCTCGCCCTTTTTGCGATAGACGTCGAACTCTTTTTTGAACAGTTCGTCGATGGTCTTATTGATATTGAACGGCGGCCCTTCAGGGCGCTTGATCTTCAGCCGGACGTCCAACCAAAAGCAGCGCGGGCATTGCATGAACAGCTCAATCTTGCTGCGACTGACTTTAAACGGTTTTAGCTGCCCCGGCTGGTATGGCACAGAACGCTCTTTCCAATAATTCATCTGCTCATTGTAGCAGCAATGCGTGGAGCGGGCGCAGTGAAGTACCGGCGGCTACGCTACAGTGATTGATTTTGTAACGGCGGCGGGGTTACGTCTATAAGCATGCCGTGTGGGATGCCCTGACCATCAAGCAGCGAGCCGCGAAGATTGTCAGTATCGAACCGCACTATGTCCTGCATGTAGCCTATCGGGAGATACTCGCCGTCATAGCTGCCGGTGTTGCCGGCTTCACCAAAGTACGAGCTGGTGCCGTCGTCGAGCCGGCGGAGGTGCAGTGCAGCGACAGCAAATTTTTCCGGCGTGCTGAGCCCCGGATCGGTAAACGAAACCCAAAAATCACCGTTCGGGCCCGGCTCACCGTTTTGCAGCCCGTCCATACAAATTAGACGATTGTCGTTATGTGTCGTATCAGCGATAAATACGCCGAAAGCGCCGGGCTGTGCCTGTTTTTCGTAGACTTCAATGTAGCGGCGGCCATTCTGGGATATACCGGCAAAAACTCGATCTGGCTTTAACTGGTTCTCTGGTTCAAACCGGGCATATTGGACGGACTGCGCGACCGAACGGTCGATATCGTTCCATATACCTCGAATATTATCCTGCCCCGCCTCGTCGCGCAGTAGCCGCGCGAGCATCAGGAGCTCAGGGTTATTGGTCACTAGAAGACCTAAATCAGGGGTCCACGGCGCACCAGGCATGTCTGGCAAATCTAGTGGAAGAGGCATGTCACGAATGAGCTCCCTATCGAGCGGCGTATTACTAGGAGGTATGTTGTGGTGACGGGCCATAATAATAAATACTATACCATAAAATACATCGAACTCCAATACCTCTTATGCCTTACTCTATTCGGTGATGGCGTAACGAACCCTACTTTTTGGTAAGTATGGCGAGCGTTTCGATGTGCGGCGTATGCGGGAAGAAGTTAAAACCCTCAAAATATGTTAGATTGTAGGCTTCCTGAAGTTTTGCCAGGTCGCGGGCTTGGGTGGCCGGATTACAGCTCAAATATACTACCTGCTCGGGCAATGTATCGAGAGTTCTCCAAACGACTTTATCATGCAGCCCAGCACGCGGCGGGTCGAATATAACCGGGGTTTTACCGGTAATAGATTCCAGAGCTTTTTCGCTGCTGGTTTCGATGACGTTAGCGACTAAATCGCTGGTTGCGGCGTTCAAGCGGGCCATGCCAGCTGTCGCCGCATCGAACTCCACAAGCTCTACCTGCTTTTTAGCGACGCTAAGGCCGATACTGCCGACGCCGGCGTACATATCCAAGATATCTTCGCTAGTAACATGATCGGCAATGCGCTGCAAAGCTTGCTCGAAAACAGGTATGTTTACCTGGAAAAATGAGTCGGCGTCGTAGATAAACGGCTTGCCGAGTAATTCGTCAGACAAAGTAGCGTCACCTACTTGATACAGCAATTCAGTCGGTACCGACGCCGGGCTTTTGGGGTTAGAAAAATAGACGCGCAGACCCTTGAGCTCAACCGGCAGTTCTAGTTTGCGGAAGGTTTCGAGCTTTACGAACAGCGATGCTACGGCCTCTCCTTTTTGGTTGGCGCGCACAATAACGGTTTTGAGATC
>DASYJQ010000167.1:0-3839 GCA_035996265.1 Saccharimonadales bacterium (SeqCode) | reverse complement strand
TACCTTTAGAGCGCTGCTCGCTGAACTTTAGCAGCCAGGCGGCCCGAATAACTTGCTGCGAGAAGCCGGCTTTGGCGGAGCTATTCACGCAGGTGCCGTTGACGGTACTGACGGTGACGCCGTTAATGCTATATAAGTTAACGCCGGTGTAGTTATAGCCGCCGCCGCTATCCGGGCAGCCGTAGCCCATCGCGGCAGTGTAAGCGATAGCCGGGCAGCCATCGGAGCGGCCGCCAGTCACCAGGCTTTGTTCTTTTTGCAAGGTGGTAATAAGTACTTGAGGATTAACATTATAGACTTGGGCTGCGGTAGCGATAACGGCGCCAGCCGTGTCGTTACCCCCGTAGCTAAAGCCGCTGCCGGGAGAATAGCCGGTCGGCACCGGAGCGCGGAAGCCGTGGTTCGGGCTGATACAGCTGGACGGGAACTGGTTGAGGAAGTTATCGATGGTAGCGGAGTTCATCGTTAGAGGATTATCGAATACACCGTCGTCCATAATCCGGTTGGCGTTGAACGTCGCCGCCGAAGCGACGGGCGATAACAGCACGCCTACAACTCCGCACACGGCGATAGCTGTCACTAATAAGGGTATTCGTTTGGTCATGGCTTAACTTCTAACCGCAAGGGGCTGTTAGCCGTCACCGTCTTGCCGTTTAAAGTGGCAGTTGCAGTAATCTTCCAGGAACCGGTCGTTAGGCCAACATCTTGCAATTTCCAGGTCCAGTAGGCGGAACCGCCTTTATCAGCGGTCATGGGATCAAGTTGTTTAGTGGTGTTGTCTTTAGTGAATGATATCCGGCACTGGGCGCCAGGTGTTGTAGTGCAAACGGATTCTATGAGGTTGCGCGGTGCGGTGAGCGTTGGTTGGTAGTTGCTCACGAAGTCGCCTGTTGGATCTTTGGGTGGCGTGCTGGCAGCGGGCTGGGCCGCCGTGCTCTTATCGTCACCCGGGTTGTTCTGGTTGGCCGGAGTAGTTGAGGCGCCAGATTGGTTGGCAGCGGGTTGTTGCGGCTCACCTTTGGTGTCTTGGGTGGCGGTTTGGGCCGGCGGTACACGTTTATGAACGAGATTAATGGTGTTGGTTTTTTCGAGAATAACAAACAAACCGGCGAGGCAAACTAGAGCTGTGGCCACGATGAATAATGTCTTTTTGAATGGTTTTTTGTTTTTGTTTTGTTTGCGCATGAGCGTTTTTGCTTACGTAAACAATATTTTATACTGCTGACGCTTAAACGTCAATCGTCTGACAGATTAGCGCGTTGTGTAATTTACTAATTGAGGCCGGCGAGGAGCATGGTCGCAGCTTACCTGGCCAGCCTAATGAAGCCGGTAGATATAGAACGCGCGTGTCGGGTAGGTAACTGTTTTGAGCAGATGCGCGCAGCTATCGTTGAGCGGCAGTTCGGCAATAGCATAGTGGACGTCGTGCTTAAGCAAGAAGGCGCTGCAAGGTTCGGTTATAAGGCCAAAGTTATCGCCGGCGGCTAACAGTAGGCTGGTAGGAACGTCTTTACTGGTATCGCGGTCAAGTACGACGTTTGTGTGCGCATAGCGGTTGTAAGTATCCTTAGGCGCTCCGGAATCGGCCCACAGGTCAAGCTGGGGGTAGGTATAGACGCCGGTCAGCGAATGGGCGCCATTCATGATGGGGAAGTTTTGCAGATAACTTGTCTCGGACACCCATACGCCATCGTTCTTACGGGCGATATCCCGGATAGCATGGGACAGCGGCGTATCGGTTATGATGCTTGTTCCGTGGTACAGCGGATTGACGGTTGCAGTGCAAAAAACCGAAAAGAGCAACAGCGCTAGCATGGCCAACGTAGCCCGTCTAATGAGCAATAAGTAGATAATAATCGGGACCGGCAGTGCGAACAGCCAGGCCTTGGTGGTATGTATGAAGCCGGGGAAATGGTCACGGGCATACAGGCCCAGCCAGACATTGACCGCAAAAATGAGCAAGACGTAGAGATATATGGTGTAGGCCGGAGCCGGGAAGCGCTTGAGCCGGGCCAGGTTGCGGATGATTAGCACGGTGTATATAAAACTCAGCAAACCTAAACCGATGATCAGCCGGTTTTGCGGTACGAGTTGCAAAAACAGCGGCTTAAAGAAGAGGTCGGTGTGCGGTACAAATAACCGGACAAGAAAGACGACAAACAGTGTACTCAGTGCGAGCAGCGGCCAGTCGATCTTACGGTTCTTTATATATTGGCGGACAAGCAAAACGATACCCGGTATTAGCAGGAACGGCACAAGTAAAATGAAGTTAGAATCTTCGCTCTGGTTCGCAATACTCGTGCCGGGTACGATGTAGGTCGCTGCTTTAGTGTCACTTTGTAGTTGGTACGACAGATGACTCGATAATAAATGCTCGGCATTATATCCGCCGCTCGCCACGTTGCGTTTACCCGGATAGGCGGTGTTCGAGACGGTATTAATGACCGACTGCCGCGTAACGACAAACAGTAAGGCCACGATGCCGGCGACAATAACGGCGCCGGCGACAATGCCGAGTTTTTCTACAATGACCGCCCGCGGCGCCCCCCATAGTTTTTCGATGAGATAACCAAGGCCAAACGCGGTCAGCACCAAGGCACAGGGGATCTGGAACGGCGGGTACAACAACAAGGCAAAACAGGCGATCACATAAGCTAGAGCGGCGCCCCACAAGAGGTTCCGTTTGCGGCGCCCCTCGTTAATTATTTTTATAAGAATCGTGGCCGCGAACAAACTGTAACAGATTGTCCCCATTGTTCCGGGCAGGTACCACCACTGTACGAATGGGCTAAAGAATAGCGCCATCCCGATGATACTGGCCAGTAGCCGCTTGCGCGGCAGCATTGCCAACACAAAGAAATAGCAGCTAACAATGAGCAAGTAGCCCATTATCCACCAACGAAGCGCGAAAGCGGTGTCGAAGGGTAGGAAGAAGAAACCGAGGTCATGCGGTTTAAACAGCGTTGACCACTCCTTGTAAGGCACGTCAACAATGAGTGACATGTCTTGACCGTTGCCGGTGTTCTGATTTATACGAGCGTAGCCGTCGGCTTTTTGGGCGATGATCATTTGGGAGTTTATAGTCCATTCATCGGAACGGATAGGCCGCGGCGCATTAAGGATCAAGGCCGGGTCGCGAGTATTGCCATAGAATGTCTGGTGATATAAACCCATCGAAGTGCCGCTAATTTGCAGCAGCGTCAGAATGATAAGCGGCGCAGCCAGAACAACCGGGAAGAACCAGATACTCCGGTACAGGCGCTTCCCTGCGGATGCTACCCTGTCCGTAACCTTGATATCACTCCTAGAGGTCATTAGCCCAATTCTATCACAGTCTACTTGGGAAGGTTGAGGAAGATCAGCCCGCCGACAATCAGTACGATGCCGACAATTTTCGTGATAGTAAAGACCTCATGAAATATAAAGTACGAGGCGAGGAAGATGATCGTATAGACCAGCGCCGCCGTCACCGGAATGATGTAACCGAGGTTATTCTTTGAGATAAGGTAGATGTACAGCAAGAAGCTGACGCCATACAAAAAGATGCCGGCAGTCGAGAAGAAAGTAATGTTAAATTGTAGTTTGCTGTCGACGATTTGAATCGGCAGCCCGTTACTGGTACCTAACTTTACGAAGATAAGAGCCAACGACGTAGCAGCGACATACAGCAGTAATATGACATTTCCCATGTATGTATATTGTATCACTACAGCCAGCTCTCGGACTCGTCGCGCCTAAATTTGTCGAAGGGCTGGTCTGAATATTGCTAATGTGCGTCCCAATCCCCCACGACCGGCTTCATGCCAATGTTGCCGTACTGCACGGTTATGTCTGCGCCG
>DASYJQ010000166.1:0-1803 GCA_035996265.1 Saccharimonadales bacterium (SeqCode) | reverse complement strand
GCAGTCAGTGTTCCGCCGCTATTGTAACCGCCAACGTGGATCATTAACGTCCTGGGGTTTGTGTCCGCCGGCGCCGAGAAAGTGAATCCTCTGCCCACTCCGCTTATATAAGCGCCATTCTTGTTATTGGAACTGTTGGCCGTGGGTATTCCATCGCTCCGGCTCAAGTTGCGCGGATCGTTGTTGTAGGTGTTAACTGTCCCGGATCCCACTCTGGTGTAAGTGCTCAATTGTGCGCTCCCGGCTTTGCGATTCACCGTGCTGTCGCCCCAGTGAATCCAATCGGACGTACCCTCACCGGTTAAACTCGCCGCTGCATTCCCGGTAGTAAAACCTCCCGCAAGGGAACCGCCCCCGCCGGACACCACGACGGTATTGGTGAGATTAAAACTCGTAGATGCGGGCACATCCGGAGTGGCGGCCGTAACCACATAACTTCCCGTCTGGCCGTTAGCCGTTAGTGCAGGCGCCGTCGCCAGGCCATTTGCATTGGTGTTCACAGTTGAAGACCCCTCAAATGCCGCGGTAGGCCCGTTTGGCGGAGTTGTGAAGGTTACCGAAGCCCCGCTCACGGGAGTTCCGTTGCTATCCTTTACCGTGGCAGCCAAGGGAGTGGCAAAGGTCGTATTAACGTCCGTGCTTTGAGGTGTGCCGGCGCTTGCCGTAATACTTCCCCGAGGAGTGCCGCCACCGGCCGGTTGAATTGCCACTGCCCACATCGCCCCGCCGTTTACCGCGGCATGTAAGCATTCGGTAATCGGCCCGCTGCTTACTTGGAATCCATCCGAGATAATTAACTTTCCACCAGGCGCGGGCCCAGGAACCCAATTATGGTTATCCAGCCCTGGGCAGAAGGTCGGCCGTTGGTAGTCGGACCAGATATTGCCGACCAGGATAAGATCCCCGCTGCTTGTTGTATTGAGGGCGATGGTGGGTGTATCAGTCAATCCTACATTTACACCGAGTCCCGTTTGATCAATGGCGGAAAGAATCCCACCGGAGTGGCGGTACTCGCGCATGACCAGCATGATCCCTGCTGCCTTATCCGCCGTGACCACAATTGTATTGGGACCGGCAGCGACGTTAAATGAAAGAAACAAAGTGCCGGTTCCCGAGCAGCAGCTCAATTTTTGATGGGCAGTCACGGGTTGAATGTACTGGTTGTGGTTTGTGTCCGAAATCGTAAACGTATGCTGTGAAGAATCGTTTTCAAAAACCCATACCGCCAGCATGGACCCGGCCTGGTCCGGAGCGCAAGCGATGCTAGCTGTGGGCTTGTAGGGGCCAGAACTCCTGGTGCCGCTCTGCACCGCAGTATAAGGGCCCGTCGATATCGGCACCGTGGAGCAGGTGACCACTTGTGCGCCGGCAATACCTGCTATACCCCCGGTGAGGGCTATCAAAAGCGCAAGTGCAAGTCTGTTCATTTATTATCCTTACGTATTGGTGTCCTTGCTCCGCTATGTCCCTCCCGCGTCCGGAGTGAGCTGCTAGCATTTCAAGACTCCTAGCGCTGGAACCGCGACAAATCTCTGCGCAGCGCCGTCCTTTATTAAATTGGCCTCAGTATCCTTTTTCGGTTAGATCTTAATTCGCGGGATTGTGTTGCACATTGGAAACTAAATCGCGAATTATCGGCTGGCCCGCCGACCTGCCTAGATTTACTACTGCGACAATAATGACACAAATGAACGATTTATGTCGGCCGGCAAGAATAGCGTCCGGGCCGATCTAATGACGTGAACATTATCGAATCACAGGGCATCACCAAAATACCTATTTCTTCCATTGTTGGAGGCAGCA
>DASYJQ010000165.1:0-1583 GCA_035996265.1 Saccharimonadales bacterium (SeqCode) | reverse complement strand
CCTCCGGCGTTAGTGTAGGTAACCACGGCCCAGCGCACGTCGTAGCTAGCGCCGGAAGGATCATTGGGATCCGCGGAATTGAAGCCGTAGCCGGCAACTTGCGCGCCAGCGAAGTTGATTGCCGGAGTATTGGTGGCGGCGGCGAAAACCACGGGGTTCCCGACGACCACGTTGGGAGTGGCGGAGTTGCCAAGATTGCAATTATTCCCCAGCGCGTCGACGAAAGTGGCGTTGGCTATAGATTGGCCGACGAACTGGTCCATCTCCCGCTGCGCGACGACCACCGAAGTGGAATCGTAGCGATTGGCGGAATTCAGCCGCAGCGAATAGGGAATCAACTGGGCTACGGCTACTACGCCAACGAGCATCACCACCGTAGCCATCATCAGTTCGATCATGGTGAAACCGCTTTGCTTGCTGTTCCGATGCCTTCTTACTGGTCGCATAATTTTCATCGACTCCTTAATTCATCTGGACCCAGGTTCCGTCAGCGGCCGACATCCATTGCTGCATGATCCCCGAGGGAAGCAACACTACCGCGCGATAGTTCGCAGCGGCGCCGCCATTCGGCGTGTCGCTCAAGTACACCGCGTACGCTGCGGGGACGGCAACGGGCATCACCGAGCCTCGCGCGTCAAAAGAAATGGTGGTATTTGCCGGGTTCACAGCAGTGAGGGCCCCGACGCCGACGGCCGCTGCTAATCCCGCGGTATTCGGTACGCCAGCTGAAGCAATTACGTTAACGTTAGTGTTTAATATTACCGCTCGGGCGGCGGCATTGAAAACGCCGTCGCGCGCAGCATTCACGAACATAGTTGTGGTGTTACCGGCTTTGGTGATTCTCCAGTCAGCGGGTGCATCGCGGCGTATCGCTTCAAACCGCGCCATCTTAATGTTGCTGTTTACTTGCGAGGCGGCATCCGTCAGTCGGTAAACCATTACGGATCGATTCACGATAGGAACGGTTACGCCGGTAACAATAAGAATAACGGCGACGACAACGAGAATCTCCAGCAAGCTGAAGCCGCGCATTTGGCGAGTTCTTTGAGGTCTTAGTTTTGGCGGCATACTTGATTCCGTCTCCGTCGGGTTGCTGATTCGACCGATTTTCGCGTGTTACTGGCATAACAGGGTGCAAGTGAAGAACCAGCTCTCCACTCTACGTAAACTAATGAAAAGTAATGAGTTAACTTACGGGCGAGGGATGCTGGATTAATCGTCAACTGGTGGTGTGGGTAGAAAAGTTACAATGCAGGCATTAGGTACAGCCCAAAGTGGCACACTGCCAGTCCAGATTGTTACTGGTGGGGGCGTACGCGCGTCGTGAAGCTGGTGGTTACATCGGGCACCACGCAGCCCTGCAACTGGGGCCATCCGGCGTCGGTGGTGGCATTGCGGCACAACGTACCGAGAGCGTTGTAAACCTGTGCCGGGACAACAGTGCCGTCTAGCGGCTCGGCGTAGACGATATAAGAATGTCCTGTAGGGAGTCGCTCGATCGAGTAGCTACCATCAAAGTGCGCGGGGCCGGCGGAGCTGCAGCTCCACCCGCCGAGCGTGCCTGCAACCACGGCGCCGGTGCT
>DASYJQ010000164.1:0-12078 GCA_035996265.1 Saccharimonadales bacterium (SeqCode) | reverse complement strand
CTTGGTCGTACTTGGCGGCCCGGACAGCGCCAACGACACGACGCCAAAAATGACCGCCGAACTTAAACAAGTCCGCGCTGCCATAGACGCCGGCATTCCATACTTGGGTATCTGCCTCGGGTTACAGGTGCTCGTAAAAGCTGTTGGCGGTCGCGTGGTGCCGGGCGACGGTGTCGAAGCGGGCTTCGTTAATCCCGGCGGCATGCAGTACGCCGTGGAGCCGACCGATACTGGCAAGCACGACCGTTTACTCGAGGGCATGGAGGGTTCCCTGCCTGTTTTTCAGCTGCATGGCGAGGTAGTAGAACTAACTGAAGATATGCAATTGCTGGCCGCCGGCGCGCCGGGCTGCAAGAACCAAATCGTAAAAGTTGCCGCTACCGCCTACGGCATACAATCGCACTTTGAACTGACCGATCATATGTTACAAGTGTGGGCTGCCGAAGATCCGGATCTGACACCACTTGGTTACGACAAGCTGCAAAAAGATTTCGCATCAATCAAAGCGGCTTACTTTGACGTCGGCGAGACGTTTTTCCATAACTTTTTGCGGATTGCCGGTCTGTTGTAACCTACTTGATGGTGTCCAGGAACGCCACGAGTTCGCGCGGCGTGATTTCGGCTTTGACGAGGTAGGCGTCAGCCTTGCTTTCGATGTCGGCGCGCGTCTCTTCGCGCTGTTCAAGGTTGGTAGTGATGATAATTTTAGCTTTGAGCGGCTTGGCGCCCGGGCTGCGTAAGTGGCGCAGGACTTCGAGACCGGTGATGGTCGGAACCATAATGTCGAGCAAAATAATGTCGAACTGGTCGGTCTTGGCCTGGTCTTCGCCCCGCTGTCCGTCGAATTCAACGGTGACGTCGTATCCTGCCCGGGTCAATGCCCGCACGTAGAGTTCGCTAATGAAGTGTTCGTCTTCGACGACCAGTACTTTACGTCCGGCGCCGCTGGCTGTTGGTTCGGTTGGTTGTGGTTCCATGTATTACCTGCTGTACAATGAGTGGTTTTTGATCCAACCGTGCGCTCCACGGGTGATGTCGTTATTATCGCCGGTTTTCTTCTCATCGGCAAGCTTTGAGAACGGTATGACGGTAAATCCGAAGGTGGTGCCGACATTTTCTTTGCTGCGGACCCAGATGTGGCCGCCGTGGGCCTCGACAAAAGATTTAGCCAGGTATAACCCTAGTCCGGTGCCGCCAACCTGGTTGCGGGAACGGTGCGAGCGGTAGAATTTTTCAAATAAATTCGGCAGTACGCTAGTGGGGATACCGACGCCGGCGTCTTGGACAGTGGTCTCGACCATGCCGTCCTGATTTATGAACGATTTAATGTAGACCTTTTTGCTCTTGCCACTGTATTTAATGGCATTGTCTACCAGGTTGGCCAACACTTCATAGGCGCTGACCCGGTCAACACCGACGGTCGGCAGGTTGGGATCGATTTGCGTGATGAGCTCGACGCCTTGGACCTTGGCCCGCAACATCTCGTCGCTTATGACGCCTTGGACGATGTCGGCCCACTTGTCTTCCTGCAGTTTGAGCACCAGCTGGTCGTTTTCGATGCGGGCGACGTTGAGCATGTTATTAATAAAGCCGGTCAATGTCTGGGCGGAAGCTTTCATTTTATGGATGAAGCCCAGGGTTTCGGCGTCGAGCTTGCCTTCCAGGTCTTCTTCGAGCGCTTCGATATAGCCGCGCAGTAGTGTTATAGGTGTGCGCAACTCGTGCACGGCCAGGGCTACAAAGCTCAGGCCTTGGTCGTCCTGGCTGTAGCTTTTGGTCTTGTCGAACAATACCAGCATCGTTTCAAAGCCGTCGGGATTGCCCTTGTTGTAGTAGGCGGCTAAATCGAACTGCGGGACGGTCTCGCCAACAGTGGTGGCTAGCCGGACGCGCTCCCACATTTTAGTGGCGACAGCTTGGCTGGCTTCGGCGCTCGCCAGCCATTTGTCGAGTGTTTCGGCACTGCCAAACGACAAGTCCAGCACGCTGTAAACGTTTTGGCCGGTCGTCTCGGCTTCGGTGCGCTTGATGATGTCGAGCATCGGTTTGTTGGCGAACAAGATATCCTGTTTTTTATCCAAGACCATGAGCGGCAGTGGCAACGAGTTGGCCACGAAGTTCTTTTTGAAGTCGGTGGGACGGCCGGCCGCGGTCTTTTCGACCGTCTCGACAACACTCGCCAGCTGGTAGATATGGCTGACCAGGTTAACAACCAGGTCGTGGCCCAAACCGTGCTTTTTGATGTCAGGCGCCGGCGTATTGACGGCATCGGGTGCAATGTGGAGTATTGCCTGCCAGATAAGCTTAGTCGGCTCGGTGATGTAACGCGTGGTAAACCACGGCAAGATAGTAAGCGAGATGATCGAGGCGCAAAATAGAGTAATAAGCAGCACCATACCCTCGAGTTCGAAGAGCTTGTGCATGATGTACCAGTCGCCAAAGATAATCAGGTTGTTCAGCACTAAGACAGCAAATAGTCGGCCGCGGACCTGCGTGATGAATTTTTGTAAATTATCCATGTACTGTGTTATTCCTACGGGCTATAGGTGACGCTGTTAACGTCGCCTAAGGCAGTGAACCATGTTTGACCGGGGTTTAATGTAAGCGGCTGGTTGGCGGCGTTGGTCAATATAATGGGCGCCGAATTGTTGGCCTTTTGCCAACTACCTTCGGTCAGTGTGCCGTCTTGGAAGACATAGGCGTGTCCGCTGCCGACGGCGCCGTATGTGGTGTGTATGCCGTCGCTGTTTATGCCTTTAGGCATTATAAGCGCGACTACTACCTTGGGTTGTAACTGGGTTTGAGCGCCGCCGAGGTCGCCGACAGTATGGGGTGCGCCGCCCAGGAAGCGCTTGTAGCTGTTGGTCGCGGCGTCGTAATCGTAATGTACGTTAAAGGCGGCGCTGCTGATTACAAAGCTAATAGACTTGGCGTTAGGCGCTTTGGATGGTTCCTCGGCTTTGCGCGGCAAGCTGGTAAACTTTGCTTTGCCATACCCCCGCTTGGCCTCGATTTGGTTGAGCTCCGGGACACTGGTGTAGACGTTGTGCGGCGCATAGCGGCTGGCAACGCGGTGGAAGTAGTCGCCGTACGCGAACTGATCAAGGTCTTTGGCGTTCCATGTCTTCATATCTTGCAGCGCTTCCGGGCTGCCGCCGACGTGCGCAATTGACGAGTCGAAGCCCAACGCCCACTGAATATAGTATGGGCGAACCGAGCGCACCGGCCCGAGCGAGCCGGCAAGGTTATCGTGGAACATTACCAGGAAACGGG
This sequence comes from Saccharimonadales bacterium (SeqCode), assembly GCA_035996265.1. GTDB lineage: Bacteria > Patescibacteriota > Saccharimonadia > Saccharimonadales > UBA4665 > PMNU01. The sequence continues at coordinate 8,805 of DASYJQ010000164.1, read as the reverse complement.
TAATGCCGCCTTCGGCGACGGCTTCGAATATAATATCGGCTTGGTTGAGGCCGGTTTGCGGCCGGGCGAGTTCGCTGTTTTCGATCATGACGCCGGTAACTGCGCGCTCGTTGACGGCCGGATCAACTTGTACGCCGGTTGTTACCGATGCGACCGTTGTCGGCTTAGCCGGCGCGGCCTTTTTAGGTTTGGTGTGAATAGACACGCCGCCGATCGGCTTGCTGTCGTGCCGCGCCAGGAAGGCTGCCGCGCTACCGCCGATGAGCAGTACGGCCACGATGATAATAAGCGCCCACTGTTTTTTACTGAGGCCTTTAAACCAAGCTTTCATTGCTGCGAGCTTGCCTTCGCCTTCCGGGGGTTTTGGCGGTTGAAAATTATCGACAGTCGCCGTTTCGGGGCGGTCTTCTTCGATCTCGGCTTTGGCTTCCGGCGGCGTGAACGGCTGTGGAGTGGTGTGCGCGGCCATCGGTTGGGACGACGTAGGGGCGTGGTCGCCGGAATGGTCGCCCACGACAACCTTGCCTGCGTGATGTTGGTCTACTGGGCGTAAGCCAGGGCTTGTAGCACGCCGGCGGCGAAATCCATCAATCATACGCCCTATTGTAGCAGCTTATGCTTATGCATGCAGCCTACAAAGCAGAGAGCATGGCGTCGATACGACGCAGCGAGACTTTTCTACCGAGGACAGCAAGCGTGTCGGCCAGACCGGGGCTGGATGGCGACTGCGTAGTTGCAATGCGTATGATGCTGAACAGCACCGCCGGCTTTTGGACGGTTTGCTCCAGTAGTTCGTTGAGCCTGGCGGTCAGGTCGTCAACCGAGAAATCGCTGGCCGCGATAGTTGCTTTGGCCTGCTCGAGTAAGGGCTTTATTTCGTCGTTGGATAGTTTTTTGAGCTGTTTGTGCTCAGTCCACAGGCTGGATTTGACGGGTAGGTCCTTAAAGAAGAAAACAGTTAGGTTGGGCAGCTCGGCAAAGAATTTTAAACGTTCCTGTACCAGGCCGAGGACGCGTTTTTTGTAGGCGTCATCATAGCCGCCAGCTTCGGCCGGCCAGAATTCTTTACTACAGGCGTATAGCTCGCCGATGCTCAAGGCGCGGATGTGCGCGCCGCTCATCCACAGCAAGCGCTGTTCGTCGAAGTGGGCGCCGCCCTTTTGGACACGCTCCAGGCTGAATTTTTCGATGAGTTCGGCCGGAGTAAAAATTTCCTGTTCGGTACCGTCGTTCCAGCCGAGCGTCGCCATAAAGTTGATCATGGCTTCGGGCAGGTAGCCTTCGCGGGCGTAATCAAGCACGTCTTTGGCGCCGTCGCGTTTACTGAGCTTCTTTTTGCCGTCGGGCCCCATTACATAGGGAAATGTAGCTAGTATCGGGCGTTCGATTTCCAGGGCTTCGTACAAGTTAAGGAATTTCGGTATGCTGGCCACGAACTCCTGGCTGCGCATAACATGCGTACACTCCATTAAAAAATCATCGATGATGTGACAAAAGTTGTATGTCGGGTAGCCGTCGGACTTCAAAATAATAAAGTCGTCAACCGCTTCCGGGCCGGCGCTTAGATCGCCCATAACGGCGTCATGCCATTCGTAGGGTTTGGGATCGGATTTGAAACGCAGCGGCTGCGTACCGTCCCATGCCGGCGGGTTTTGCGGCCGGTGGTTACGGAACAGGAAAGGTTTTTTTGCAGCCTTGGCGGCTTCGCGGAACGCTTCTACTTCGGTTTGGGTATACGGGTCGGCATACGCCCTGCCCTTGTCGACAAGCTTTTGGGCCCACTGTTTGTATATATCCAGGCGTTGGCTTTGTTGGTATGGCGCAAACCGGCCGCCAATCTCCAGGCCTTCGTCCCAGTCCAAACCCAGCCAGTGCAGACTATCCATGATATGTTGGCCGGAGCCTTCGACTTCCCTGGCCTTGTCGGTGTCTTCGAGGCGCAAAATAAACTGGCCGCCGGTTTGGCGCGCCAAAAGCCAAGCAAATAAAGCGGTGCGGATACCGCCAACGTGTAAAAAGCCGGTCGGGCTGGGTGCAAAGCGAGTTCGTGCTGGTTTCATATGCCGCCAATTATAGAGTAAAACAGGTGTTCTGGGAACCGGCTACAGGCTGCCGGCCAGTTTGGAGATGTCGTCGGTGGTCAGCGGCGCGTTGGTGTTGATGTCGTAACGGACGCCGCCGTTGACCCATACGGCGTTGTTACCGTCGTAAATATAGACCGTACGGCCGCCGGCTTCGATGGTCTTGTGCTTGTCGCCGGACAGTGCCAAGGTATTTTCGACGAGCGTCTGGCTGTTCCAATCAGAGGGCTGTTCAGTGACGGTATAGTTGTTTTCGCCGGATATGAAACGCATGCTGACCGTGTTGCCAGTGCGCTTGATGCCGCCGCGCAAGGCGTAGCCTGTGGGTTTGTAATTAGGCACGTCGGCCTTAAAGCCGGCCTGAATGGATGCAACGTGCAACTGGATGTTCGGGATGTTGAGGTAGGTAATGAACCCGCCAATAACCAGGAAAGCGCCAATGACGGCCATAGTATTGATTAAGCGGCGATGCGGCGGGCGCGGCCCTTTATGTTTGGGCTGCTTGTGGCTGTCGGCCCGGGCGATGGCTGCCTCAAAGATGTCGCTGTGGCTGCGCGGGCGGTGTTCGACCGGCGCGGGCACCGCATGGACCGGGATAACCGGTACGTCGTGGACTGCACGGTGCGGTGTGGCGGCGACCCCTGCCGGACTGTGGTCTGGACGCACTGGCATAAAGCGGCGGATGCCGCCGTGACGGACGATATTTTTAGCGCGCTCTACGCGGGCGTGGTCAACCTGCAAGGCCGAGCGTTTAACGGTGATTGCCGACAGTTGCTTTGCGGCCATTTCGGCCGGGGCTTGCGGTTTGATGGCCGGTTTCATGCTGAATTCGGGCTTGTTCACGGCGCTGCGCATTAAGGTTTCGGCATGCTGGGGTTTGTGCGCCCGGGCGGCGGCTGCAGCTTTGTGGGCATGTGCGAGCGTGTGTTTGTCTGACGTAGTGTGCGTAATGTCGGCGCGCTGCCTGTCGCCGTGCTTCCCCGGCTGTTTAGGCGCCGGCGCCGCTGGAGCCGCAACAATTTTGTGCGCAGGCTGGACCGTCTTGGCTGATGAAACCTTGTGGCTGCTGGTAGCGGTTGGCCGGATAAAACCGTCAATCGCCCGGCCTTTCGGCAGGTTCCTTTTGACTGATTGCGTGACGGTATGCGGCACTGCCGGCACTGCTTCAGTGTCCGTAGTACCTAAATATGCCCCAGAAACGGCGTCATAGCGTTTTCCGTTTAGTTCGATAACGTTGTCGGCCACGTTTGTTGTTACCCCTCTTTTTGCGCCCGTAAGCGTAAGTTATATGTATAGTACCGCAAGCCTAAAGCACTACGCAAGTGCGGAAAGTACTTGCAGTTTACCCCTACTAGTGGCATATAATAGGAATTGCCCATTATGGATTTTCTAGATCCCAAAAAACAAAAAGCTCACGCCCGACGTCTTACCCTAGGATACGCGTTGATCGGGCTTGTTTTGCTATTAGGCACGACAATCCTGCTCTACTTGGCCTACGGCTTTGGTATCGATAAGAACGGGCGCGTCATTCAGAACGGACTTGTTTTTATATCTTCCCAACCCTCCGGAGGCGACATATCGGTGAACGGCGAGCCAAAAGGCCAGACAAACACCCGTGTTGTATTGCCTGCCGGCTCGTATACCGCCGAAATCAAGCACTCCGGCTACAACACCTGGAAGCGCGCCATCACCGTTGAGGGCAGTGTCGTCGAACGTTTTGATTATCCGTTCCTGTTCCCCGCCAAACTGACTACCACGGTCACCAAGCAATATGCCGCTACGCCAATTATGACCACCCAAAGTCTTGACCGCCGCTGGCTGTTAGTCCAAAGCGCTGCTGCTGATACTTTCGACTTGTACGATTTTAATGCTGACAAACCGGTTGTTAAACAAGTGTCGGTGCCGGCTGATTTGTACGCGCCTTCGACAGTCACGACAGGCTGGGAGCCGATTGAGTGGGCCGATGATAACCGGCACGTCGTATTGCGCCGTACCTACGATAAAACCGGTCAAAAAAGCACTGAATATATCCTGTTCGATCGTCAGGATCCCGCCGCCAGCCAGAATTTGGGCACGGTGCTGGGCGCTAATCCGACGACTATTCAATTACGCAATCACAAGTACGACCAGTACTATTTGTTTGATCAGAATGCGACGCAATTACTGACCGCCAGCCTCAAAAAACCGACGCCGCAGCCCTACGTCAAAGACGTGCTGAGCTTTACGAGCGACGCCGACATGGTGTTGTATACGACCGCTGGCGACGCGCCGGACGGCAAGGTGCAGGCACGTGTGCGTCAAGGCGATAATACTTATAATTTACGACAGATGCCCAAAAGCGATGTCTATTTATTGCGGCTCGGACACTATAACAATGACTGGTTCATGGCCGCCGGATCGCAAAGTGAAAATAAAGTGTATGTGTACAAAAACCCTCTCGATACACTCAAAAGCCAGGATAAGCCGGTACTCGTTCCGGTGCAGATACTGAAGGTCCCCGCCCCCACCTATGTATCGTTTTCGACCAACGCCCGTTTTGTTATGGCCGAGAACGCCGACCGTTTTGCGGCGTACGATGCCGAAACCAAAAAAGGCTACGCCTACCAAATTAAAACACCTTTGGATGCCGGCCAGGCCCACGCCGTCTGGATGGACGGTTTCCGTATGTCCGTCACCAGCGGCGCCAAACTACAAGTATTTGAATTTGACGGCGCCAACCTGCAGACGCTGGAAGCTACCAGCCCGGCATTTACGCCGTTCTTTGACCGCAATTACGGCTTTGTATACACCTTTAACCCCGCACAAGCGCTGACCAGCACCGACCTCGTTCTCTAATAACCGTAACCGTTGACTCATCTAGCAAATTGAGGCAATCTAATATGGTTGTTATTTTAATCCAGCACATAGAGGAGTTACCGTATGGACAAATATGGCTATGCTGAAGTTAGTGCGGCATTAACAGCTGCAAAGTTACGATTTTCACTGCACCCGGGCGAGGGTGTCTTCGATGAGGAGCCTCATCGTCGTTTTGTCGACATCCGGATCCCGCTCAATGGGTCGGTGGGAGATGTCCGTGAAGCTCTCGACCGAGGTAGGATTCTTCAGACACGGCAGCGTGATTCGACGCCCGACGGCCCATTATTGGCGGTCACGGAGGTTGCGCCCTGCGTAATTGATGACAACGTTACGCTTGCTGTAACAGTTGAAGACCTGAACAATGGCGTAGTTAACGATTCGTTAGCTCAGTTAGCGCTTGAGCATGAAGTACAACAGCTGCCCGAAGAAGTTACGGTAGTAGTCTAGAACGGTGTGGCCCAGTGGTAGAAACGGCTCCATAATGTCGGGCTGTTGCTGGGCAGTTCTTTGGGTGTGTCTGTGGCCACCGGAGCAGCGGCTGCCGGGTTGCCATTGGGGTCAGGGCTGACTTGGTCGCCCCACACGACAAGACGGTGCTTAGACGTGCCTGGCGGGTCGCAGGTGATGAGGATGGCCGTGGCCGCATGGCCTTCTACCGGATTAAGCACCCACGTTTCTGACGGCTCAACGACTTTCTTTTGGAATATTTTGTAGGTGTACACTTTGCCGTTGTTGGTCAGGTAAAAAATGTCACCGGGTTCCATCTCGTGCAGCAGTACAAACGCGAATTTATACCTCCCTTTGTTAAAGATGTTGTTGCTGGAGTGCCCAAAGAATGCGGCATTCCCCAGCTGGCCGGGCAGCGCCGTTGAGGGGTAATGGGCAACGCCGTTTTCCAGCGTGTTCTCGATGTCAGCTTCGTTGGTCGATGTGCCGGTAATGAACGGCAGCTCGACGTTAATCTTAGGGATAATGACTTCGTTTTTGTCGGTCGGAGCGACGCCGTCGGTACTCAGGATGATAGGCGTAGCCTCGGCATGGTTGCCGGGATGAATGAACGGCGCGATGACCACTTCGTTAAAAAAGCTGAATAGGACGACCAACAGCACCAGCGCGCCGGTGCCCAGGCCGAAGATCAGCGATTGGAAGTGTTCTTTAGCCTTAGCCTGGGCTTTGGTGCGGTTGCGTACCGTGTGGAGGACATGCTTTTTAACCGTTGCAAAGCTGCGGTTATCGGTCGGCTGGGGTACGTAGACGGCTGAAGCTTCATGATTGACGACGACAACCCCACTGGGGGCCGGCGTTGGTTCGGGCTGGCTGAATAACGGGCGCTGGCCGGCTGGCCGGCGGGGCTTGTAGGCTATCACAGTTGGCGGCTCTGGCTGTTTGGCCGGATAATGGTGTGCTTTGGGCGCGGCCGGTTGTTTGTGGACGTAGCTAGTGTAGGATGACGGCTGCTGGTTATTGGCGGCGTAGAATTCCTGCCAGACCTGGCGTTTGTCGTCGTCGGACAAAGCAATGTAGTAAGTATGCCAGGCGGTTTGGATTTCAGCCAACGACCTGCCGGACGTACTGAGTCCCTGCATAAACTGCTGATGACGGGAGCGCGGGACAGATTCGGTGGATTCGAAGAGCTCTTCTTCTTTTTTGGCGTCCGGCTCGTCGGCGTACAGGGCGTCGATTTTGCGTCGGATTAATTCGACCGCGGCGTCAGCGCCCTTGCCCGGCGCGCCTTCGCCCAGCCGGTCCAGCCGTTTTTCCTGGCGTGGTAACAGATAGCCCGCGTCGGTGTGGGAATTGCTGTTATTGGGTTCATCAGGAAATAGTGGATTCATTATATGCTTGTGTCTGCGCTTATGCTCGCGTTATCTCCCTGATTATAGTACAATCTCTTCTCGTAAGCCTACCACTTACTGACACTTACTTTCTGGGCGGGTGGCGGAATTGGTAGACGCGCCGGACTCAAAATCCTGTGAACGTAAGTTCGTGAGGGTTCGATTCCCTCCTCGCCCACCAACGAAAAACGGTCTCCCTGTGAGGCCGTTTTTCTTTAGGAAATACCGTGTCGCCGGAGCAGCCCGATAAGGTCACGCAGCTCGGCGTCGTTTGCAACCGGCTGGCCGTCTTCGGCCCGAAGCGTGCTGTCATCTTCCCCGGAACTGATGCCTATTTTCGCTTCGTGTTTGCGGACATTAAGCATCCCGTCCCGTATATAGAGATGGTAGCGAAGAAGATGCGAATAGGCCCGTTGTGCGCCCCTGGTATTCTCCACGTAGTGCGCCCACGATGTTACCTCGGCCATGAGGAGGCCAAAGGTACGATGCGGTGGCGAGGAGCTGTCGCGAAGATGGATGGCTAAACTGGCGATGTCGTAGGTGCTTGGATCACCTGCCGTCCAGCAACGATCCATCGCGCCGGCTAAAGCGTCGCCTGTGGCATCAAACAATAGATGTTTTGTATCTTCGCCGGCTTCTCTGCCGGCCGCCTGCTCGTTAAAAACTGAATGTGCAATGTTGAACGCCCGCAGGTCTTCGATGAGCGGCGGGAGTGTTGCCGAAGTTTCAGGGCCTAGTACCATGCTTTTACAACCTTTCTGCGCGCCTAGATAGTAAGTAGCGAGGCGGTGATGCCCTCGAACGCTTTACTGGGGTTTTGCAGCCACCAGGTGGCGGTGCAGGCGGCGGTTTTAACACGCCAGACGGGCATGTCGGCGCCGAGGCGGGTGCTGCTGACTTTGCCGTCAACGGCGGCCAGAATGACGTCGTGGTGCTTGACAACGATGTACAGGCGGTACTGGGCGGAAAAGTCGTGCAGCCACTCAGCGAGGTGCAGTAAATCCATACTAAACGTAACCGGTTGCGGGAACCGCGCGGCGACGGCCAGGCGTTGTAGTTGGCTCAGGCTGAGCACCAGTGTGGTTCCGAGCCGTTGTAACACGGTTTCCGGAGCCGATACTGCGTAGTCGACAGCGTCTTTGGTGAGCGTTACGGCGGCCGGGCTTTTGGCCAGGAATTTTTCCATTAAAATAGCTGTTTCGGAGTTGCGGCCCAAATCGCCGGCAAATAGTACGCCGTCGGCCCAAGCGCCAAAGCTGAGCAGGTCGTTCAAAGCTTTTTGGCTGAAGCTGCCGCTGGGCGTGCTGGGGGCGAATTCACCGTTCTCTAGCACCTGGCCGACAATTTTACGAATGCTGTCCGGCAGCAGGACCCGCGCCGTTCCGATACCGGCTTTTTCGGCAGCGGCATAGGCTTCGGCGGGCGCGGCGAAGCCGTGCTGGTGGCCGCCGACAATCAGCAGCTTGCCGGCGGCGCTGCGATGCTCCGGGCGACTCCATTCCAACTGCGGGAAGAGCGGTGTATCTTTGGTTTGCCGGGACCAGTAACTGCGTTCCATATTTAAATTGTACTACTGTCTGCGGCAAGCGGCGCGGTTACTTGCACGAGTTCCACGACGGGGTTAGGATCGACCCAACATTCGTCATGGTGGCCGGGCAGCTCCACGAAGTTTTGCGGAGTGGTAAACGGCAGCCGGCTAAGGTCGGGTGTACACATGGCATCGTGGATATTCCGGGCTACGGTAACGTTTTTATACTGCCAGTGCGCCCCGCGCGCCCTGCCCCGCAACATGCGGAAGTGCGTACGTATTTTGAGGGAATATACGGCGTTCCAGCCGGTTTTATGCAGCCAAAAGACCAATTCGCCTTGGTGGTGATGATGATAAAAGTCGCTGGCTATTTTGATGCAGAGCGATTTAAAAATCGAGCGGTCCGGCCAGTACGGGACGCCGATCATGATGATGCGTTGTTCCGGCCGCGGGTCTAATACAAAGCAGCCGCCAGAGTGCGCAATGATGATATCTGCCTGGGAGT
>DASYJQ010000163.1:0-2257 GCA_035996265.1 Saccharimonadales bacterium (SeqCode) | reverse complement strand
TGAGGGAGGAACCGAACAGCATTAACGGCAGGACAATTCGCAAGTTGATTTCGCGCCTCCCGCTCCAGCTCTGAACCATCTGTACTTTCTATTCTTGCCAATCCAATTAAACCCTTAATTGGCTGTGGCGGTGTAATTAATGGTGTTGCTGATCAGGGTTCCGCTGGCTGTCGTAAAAGGCACAGTGATAGCTACCGGAAAATTGCTGTTCGCGGCATAAGCGCCCGTGGCGGTCAGCGTGGACTGCGCAGCATTGGTAACCGCTACGCCGCCAACGGCCCAATTGTTCACTGCGTCTGCTGCGCCCAATTGAGCTTTCAGGGTGTAATTCGCGCTGGCGGAGTTGGTCTTTGAGACCAGCACGTCAACCGCAGAGCTCACAGTAAAGGTGGTCGCGGTCGGAGCCGGACGAACCACGCCAGCTGCCAACGGACCAAAAGCCGAGACGTTGCCGAACGCCAGCGTGGCAGCGTTGGTCCCCGCGCCGCTGGAAAGAGCTACGCCGGCAGCGTTCGAGTTGAAAACCAGGTTGATGGTACCGTTGACGGTGGCAGTCACACTAAGAGTGCCGGTTGCGGTTTGGGCTACTGCGGCCGATGAAATCATCATCAGCGCCGCTAAGATGGTTAAGAGCATTACTTTCTTCATTGTGTTCCTCTCCTCATTTCGAATTCAAAAATTCGTTACTGCAAAAAGTTATTACTTCTACAAAACTCAGTTGGCCGTGGCCGTAAAATTGATCGTGGTGGTAATCGGCGTTCCCACTGCCGGACCGCCAGCTCCTGGCGCTGCGGTTGAAATCACCAGATCCAGGTTGTGCGCTATAGCCGTGTTGTATGCGCCATTTATCTGAATCGTTTGCGACGCAGCGGTGAGCGTGACGGCATCCACTTTGTAATTCAGTCCCGTGGGTGCAGCGGCGGCCAGATTCGCCGTGAGCGTGTAAGTTGTACTGGTCAAACCGCCCTGAACCACCTGAACGTCAAAAATTGTCCGGACCGTGTAACTGGCCGCCGTGACGGTGGGGCGGGTCACGCCACCAGAGAGCGGACCAAAAGCTGATACCGCGCCGAAGTTTGCCGTGGCGGCGTTGGTGCCGGCCGCGCCCAGCGTTATTCCGCCGGGATCGGTGTCAAACTGAAGCGAAATGCCATTCTTGTTGACTAAGGTGGCATTGATGACGCCAGTGGCGGTCGTCTGCGCCGTCGCCAGAGTGGCGGCGAGCATCAGGGCCATCATCGCCAGATTCCGAATCGATTTGTATTTGCTCAACATCGTTGCACCTTGTTAATTCGCAGTTGCCAGAAAATTGATGGTTTCAAACAGTGTCTGTTGCGGCACGTTCTGATTCACGATCACGCCAAGCGTCTCAGTAACCGGGGCCGCGTAATTGTTCGCCGCCTGGATCGTCGTAAATGTCGTGCTCAACAACGTAAAATTCACGTTCCAAAAAACATTGGCCGGCGGCGTGGTCGAGAGGCTGGCTGCCAGCTGATAGTTCGGGCTGGTGACGTTTGCTTTAGTCACCACAACATCGAACGAGCTGCTTACAAGATAGAAGCCAAACCCGCGGAAAAATGTAACGCACGCCAGCGAATCACCAGTGGTATAAGAGGCTGTTCCCATGTCCAGCCCGACATTGTTTGTGCCGGCATTGGTCAACGGACAGAACCCGTTGGTTCCCACCGCGGGATTGTTATTGAAAACCAGCCCTAACGACCCCTGCACGCGCCCACTAACCGTCAGTTTTCCCGTAGCGGTGGTTTGTCCCTGCGCGTGCGAGCAAATCAGCAGAAGAACACAGCAAGCCATCAGAGCCTGCTTCCACTGCACGATGCTGTTATTCATTCTCATAAGGTCGCAATATCCAAAAAATGAAATCTCACGCCGCGGCTAATTCGCCGTGGCCAAAAAAGTAATGGTTTCCGCCAGCACCTGCGCGGCAACCGTGTTCTTCACCTGTACTTGCAGCGTCTTGGTAACCGCGCTCCCGTAGTTATCGGTCGTATCCAAAGTTGTAAGTCCGACGCTGTTTAACGTCACGTTATTCACCAGCCACGTCACGTTTGCCGGCGGAGGCGTAGATATCTGCGCCGCCAGACGGTAATTTGGGCTGCTGGAGTTGGACTTGTTCACCACTACATCAAACGCGCTGCTGACTTCATAGACAGCGCCGGTCAGGTGCGTGTAATTCACGCAGGCTGACGAATGAAAACTTCCCGGAAAGGAGGCCGTACCCAGGTCCAGGCCAACATTA
>DASYJQ010000162.1:0-1594 GCA_035996265.1 Saccharimonadales bacterium (SeqCode) | reverse complement strand
GCAACTGGTCAGGAGCTGCTAACCGGAATACCACAACTTGCCGATCCGGAGCAAGTTTTAGTTGGTCCTGATCCGTCTTTAGAGCGAGGTACCGCTACTACCGCTGAGACTACGGCAGTCGTTGACCAGGACGCCAGGTTGGTATGCGATAGCGTGTATGCCTTACTGCGTTCAACTGTCGTTGTGCGGGCAGTGCAAAAACGAGTCGAACGCACTCGCCACCAAAGTGCCGTACGCGGCAGTATCGCTGTAGCCACGGCACATGCGGACAGGGCAATGCGTGACGGTGGATGGGGCCGCACATAGAGGTTATCTCCGGAGTTTGGTTATTGAATAAGCATAATAAAAATGATATAATATTTAAGATATGAGCAGCGAAGTTATCACGGTCCAAGAAGCGTCATTACCTCTATCGGAGCAAGTTGATGCCGCAGTCGTTGCTATGCCTGCACAGGTCGAAAATAGTGCTGGTATAACTTCGCTCGGTCCGCACTGGACGGAAGTTGATGACCGTGAGCTGCGCCGCTACGAAATACTGACTGAAACCGGCGGTTGGAGTCCCGAACCCGCCCGCGCTGCAACTGGCATTGGTGAAGTCGCTGCGCCACAGACAGTCGCGGCTAACGCGGGCTTACAACACCGTGATTGGACACCAAAAGGCCGCGAAGAGCACCTTACTGGCGCCCAGCGGACGCGCATGTATCTACAGGAGCAGCTTGGATTACCTATGACGAGGAGCGCCCGGGAACGATCCGGCCAGTAACTATGTCGATACTGACCGATTTGCCGAAGCCTTTTTTTGTGCTCGCCCCCATGGACGACGTGACGGACACCGTGTTCCGCCGCATCGTTGGTGAGTGCGCCGCGCCCGATCTGTACTTTACTGAATTCGTAAACGTTGACGGCCTGCAAAGTCCCGGCCGTGACCGGCTGCTCAAGCGTATCCAGTTTACCGATAGCGAACGTCCCTTGATCGCCCAAATATGGGGCAAACACCCAGAGAATTACTTACAGACCGCTAAAGAACTGGTAGAAATGGGCTTTGCTGGTATCGACATTAACATGGGTTGCCCTATCAAGAATGTTGTCGGCAACGGCTGTTGCAGCGACCTTATCAATAACAGGGAATTAGCCCGCGACATTATTAAAGCCACCCAAGAAGGTGCCGCCGGCAGAATTCCTGTCAGCGTTAAGACCCGGCTGGGTTTCAACGAGATCGACTACACGTGGCACGAATTCCTGCTCCAACAAAACCTGAGCATGTTAACCATACATGGTCGCACCCGTAAGCAAATGAGCGCCGTGCCCGCAGACTGGGACGCCATTCAAAAAGTACGTGAACTGCGCGACCACCTTGCACCCGGTACGCTGTTGGTAGGCAATGGCGACGTCATAGACCATGCTCATGGGCGTGAACTGGCTGAAAAGCATGGCCTGGACGGCGTGATGATCGGCCGCGGCATATTCCATGATCCCTTTGCCTTCGCAGAAGCTAGCCCCTGGCCGGCACACACGAAAGCGCAGCGCCTGGCGTTATATGACCGTCACGTCGCCCTGTTTGCCAAGACATGGACCGACAGCGATCGGCGCATTG
>DASYJQ010000161.1:0-1601 GCA_035996265.1 Saccharimonadales bacterium (SeqCode) | reverse complement strand
TTTACATAGCGCCGGTCTTAGCCGGGCAAAAACAGCGCATTGATGACCTGTCTAAAACAGTTCGCAGCGAGGCTAATGCGCTGTTCGACATGCTCATCCGCACCAAAAAACTGCCTAAAATCAGCCGCACCAAACTGCAGGCGATGTTCGAGTGTATATGATGGCCAGCTTTAATGAGCGAAAGCCCGCCGCCGGCGAAGAACAGTACGAAGAACTCATTACCTACTGTCTGGAATACAGCGGCAAAGACCCGGCAACCATCGAAAAGATTTTAAATGGCCTGATTTCCAACCAGCAAAACCGGTCGCAAATTTCGTTGCAACTAGGTAATAAAGTCTACAGCAACGAGTGGTGGATCATGTTGGTTTTGTTCAGTATTACTATGGGCTTCGTACTGTTCTTTGACGTCAAGGACAATTTTTGGATGCACATGGTTAAGGCACTGTTGTGTACCGGCCTGTCGATGCTGATGATTAACTTAGTCAAGCTCAGCACACTGTCGCACAAACGCGCCAAACGTATTTGGGATCCGCTCGACAACCTCAAAACCAGCCGCTTCCGCAGCATCGATGCCGCCACCACCGCTGAGCGTGGCAGCGACTAAACTATTCGCACACCGGGGTTTGGACTGTTATGGTAATTCCCATGCGGTTTTTGCCAATACATCTTAGCTATGGGCGGTCAATGGAGCTGGCTAAACAGGACGTGCGCTAAGCCCACGCCGACGACCGCGGCCAGATCGGTTTCCGGCGCTTCTTTGATACCGCGCAACGAACCGAACTTCCGCATCAGTTTTTTGCGGGTGGCCGGCCCGACACCGGCGATATCGTCCAGGATACTCGTCATTTGACGTTTTCCCTTCAATACCGAATGGTAACTGACCGCGAAACGGTGCGATTCGTCGCGAATGCGTTGCAACAGCTTAATAACGTTGGTGCTATGCGGCACATTGACCAGGATAAAATCTTCGCTTTCCGTGGCGTAACCGCCTAATTTGTGCAGCGCGGCCATGTTTAATTCGACGTTGGATTTACCTTTTTGGATGACGATTTGCTCTTCGCGCTTCGCCAAACCGATAAACGGCAGTTGCGGGCAACCCAGCTCGTTGCGGGCATGAATAGCAGCGTCCAACTGGCCTTTGCCGCCATCGATCAAAATCAGGCTGGGCAACCCCCAGGCCTTACGGTTCTTGTCGCTCAACCGGCGCTTAATGGTTTCGTTCATGTTATAGAAATCGTTATTGTGGTCCTTCTTGGTTTTGAACTTGCGGTACTCTTCTTTATTGCTGACGCCGTTGGTGAACACCACCATACTGGCGACCACGTCGGTGCCCTGCATGTGGCTGATATCATAGCCTTCGATGCGTACCGGGAATTTACCGAGGGTTAGTAAATCGACCAACTCGACCAAGGCGTGGTCTTTGCTGATGTCCATAAATTCTTTGTCGCTAAAAATGACCTGCTTATTCAGGCTTTGCAACGAATACAGTTGGTTGCGGAGCTTGGCGGCCTGTTCAAAGTCCTGAGTCTTGGCGGCGCGAACCATGTCTTTTTCCAATTCGTGTTCAATCGTACGGCGTTTACCTTCGATGACGGCTATCA
>DASYJQ010000160.1:0-1988 GCA_035996265.1 Saccharimonadales bacterium (SeqCode) | reverse complement strand
CCGCTGGCTTCGTATCAAGGCGTCATCGGTGTCGACATTCGTGAAATTCAATTGCAGCAGACGCTCAACGCTTCCCTGTATAGTTTGATCGAAAGCGGCGTCGTTGACCGCATCCTACGATCCAATCTTGGAGCCGATTATAATGTCGCCTACTTCCCACCCAAACCGCAAATCAACTGAAGCTTTTTCCTTTCCGGTCCGTGTCTATTACGAAGACACCGATGCAGGCGGTATTGTGTATCATGCCAATTATCTCAAATTCGCCGAGCGCGGCCGCACCGAATATCTGCGCGCGGGCGGATGGGATCATCAGCGGGTTGAGGCCGAACTCGGCCTTATTCTAATTGTTTGCCATATCGAAATCGATTACCGCGCGCCATCGAAGCTCGACGATCTGCTCAATGTACAAACGGTGGTGGCTAAGGTTGGCAGGACCTCATTGACCCTCAAACAAACTGTTTTGCGTGCAAATAAGGTGCTGGCGGAGATGGAAGTCGTCGTGGTCGCCGTTACACCCGCAGGCAAGCCGGTAGCGTTTCCGCCTCAATTACGCCAGATTTTTGAAGGATAGGGTGAAGTGAGGGGCTAGGAAATAGGGGGCTCGGATTGAAGAACAGGTCTTTTATATTAGACTTTATGTGTTCAATCCGGATACTAATAACGATGCCCTATTCTCTAGCCCCTAACCCCTAGCCCCTTTTTAAAAATGGACGCCCAAACAACCATCAATTCCGTACAGTTAGCCGGTTCGGTCGCGGCAAATGACATGTCAATTACGGGCTTGTTCCTGCATGCCGATTTACTGGGCAAGACGGTGATCGCCGGACTTTTGATGCTGTCGATCCTCACCTGGGCGATCATCATGGATAAAATGTTCAAACTGATGCGCCTGAAAAGCAAGGCTTCCTATTTCGAGGAACGCTTCTGGTCGGCAGGGTCACTTGATATGCTTTACGACAAAATCAAACGTCCCGCTGACCCCATGCAAGCCGTTTTTGTCGCTGGCATGAAAGAGTGGCGCTCAGCCAGCGATAAAGGTCTCTTTGCTAATGCCGCTAGCCGTAACACGGTACAAGCGCGCATCGACCGTATTTTGCAGGTCACCATTGGCCGCGAAATGGCCATGATCGAAACATGGATGACATTACTTGCTTCGGTTGGATCGGTTGCACCTTTTATCGGCCTATTCGGCACCGTGTGGGGCATCATGCATAGCTTTATCGGCATTGCACAGGCGCAGAATACCAGTCTCGCCGTCGTGGCGCCGGGTATTGCCGAAGCTTTACTGGCAACTGCTGTTGGCCTTGTCGCCGCCATCCCGGCAACGACAGCCTACAATAAATTTTCGACAGAGATCGGACGTTACGGCGCGCGGCTTGATAATTTCGCCAATGATTTTGTGGCTACGATGTCACGTAATCTAGAGGACGGCCGTTCTGAGAAATCCGAACGTAGCGAACGCGGCGAAGCGGAGGTCACCACGTGGCGTCGCAAATGATCCCATCCTCCGGCGGTCGTGGACGCCGCCGGTATTGGCGGCCTGCCTCCGACATTAACGTCACGCCATTCGTCGATGTGATGCTGGTTTTGTTGGTGGTATTCATGGTGACGGCCCCTTTGATGACGGTCGCGGTGCCAGTTGATCTGCCGCGCACCCAGGCGCGCAGCGTCAATCAGGATAAGGAGCCGTTGGTCGTCAGCATCGATTCCGCCGGCAAGGTTTACCTGCAGGAAAAAGGCATGGACTTCAACGATCTGGTACCAAAGCTGAAAGCAATCACGGGTACGAACGCTGATGCGCGTATTTTTGTACGCGGCGATAAATCCGTCGCCTATGGTCGCATCATGGAAGTGATGGGCACCATCAGCGCTGCAGGCTTTAATAAGGTCGCTCTGGTCGCCCAGTTGCCAAAGCCGGACGCGCCGGATCACCACTAATTGCGGTGAGGCTGTCATGATTCCAACCACCATCAACGACGATAGTCTTA
>DASYJQ010000159.1:0-4256 GCA_035996265.1 Saccharimonadales bacterium (SeqCode) | reverse complement strand
CTCGGATTCCTACCCATGCCACCCCGCTCAAACAATTCGTAAAAGCCAATGACGGCGATGCTATATGGTACATCCAAAATGGGGTCCGTAAATTAATTCCTTCGTACAATAACTTCTTGCTGCTCGGGGCGTCCATGACTCAAGTTGATATACTCGGCGGTACTGCGCTCAACAGTATACCCGTTTCTGGCATTAAACTGGCGACCGGCACATTGGTTAAAACCAGTAGCGGCCCCTCCGTCTACGTCATTAATGGTTCCAGCCGCATTCTATATTCCAGCAGTACTAATTTCGTCGGTTATAGCAACAACTGGAATGATATTGAAACATACCCGGTGGCAACGCTTGATGCCGCATACCCGGCGGCTGGAACCAATATTCAGCAGTACTATTATGATGGCGCCAACACAGACTACGTCATTAACGAACAGGCCTGCTACGCCATACCGACCAGTTCATTGCCGGCCTACGGCTTGAACCAGACCACCATTGCCAATAATCAAACCTATGCCGGCGGCGTCTTCCCGCACTTCAATACCGGCAGCTGTCATGCCGCCACTACCTATGTAAAATCTCCAAACTCAGCACAGGTCTATTGGATAGACGGCGGCCAAAAACACGTGTTTACCAGCTGGAGCCAATTGACAGCAAAAGCCCATACCGAAAATCCGGATATCATGACTATCGACAGCGCCGCCCTCGGCTCGATACCAACCGGCTCATCTGTACAATAGGCTAAATTCCTTACCTTATATTTCGTAAAATAGCCGGTTAACAGTACAATAGTAGGCATCTATGACAGTAAAGAAAATCGTACGCAAGGTGCGCGCTGGCGGCCGGATTGTTCGCAACGAGGGTGTCTTGGCGCTCGGCGTTCGTTCGCTGCAAAAACTGCAAAAGCAATCACCACGAGCGCAAGCCAACAAGAATCTTAAGC
The DNA here is from genome assembly GCA_035996265.1 of Saccharimonadales bacterium (SeqCode). Classification (GTDB taxonomy): domain Bacteria; phylum Patescibacteriota; class Saccharimonadia; order Saccharimonadales; family UBA4665; genus PMNU01. The sequence continues at coordinate 3,319 of DASYJQ010000159.1, read as the reverse complement.
ATCCCATCCATACCAAGGTTAAATACCAGGACGCACTCCGCGCCGACTTTACCAAAAAACTCCCTGACTGGCCCGGCACAACAGCCAAAAAACTGACATTTAACTGGATTATGCCGCCGCCCGGCAAGGGAAGCGGCGGACACCACAATATCTTCCGTTTTATCAAAACGTTGGAGGACGCCGGCCACACTTGCCGCATTTATCTATACGCCGACGGTGGAAAGGGTCCGACTGGCGACATCATCGCTGTCATGGATTCCTATCCGGTGGTTAAGGCCACGCCTGGCATGCAGTGGCTGCACAATCCCGACGACATGGAACCAGCCGACGGTATTTTCTGCACCAGCTGGGAAACGGCCTACGCTTCGTTTAACGCCGCTATGCCGGCAAAACGCTTCTACTTTGTACAAGACTTTGAACCGTATTTCTACCCGGTCGGTGGCATGTACACCTTGGCAGAGAACACCTACAAATTCGGTTTCTTCGGCGTCACTGCCGGCGGTTGGCTGGCTAAAAAACTGGCGCGCGACTACGGTATGCAGACCGGCCACTTCGACTTTGGCTCTGACGCCAAGCTCTATTCCTACGTCAATGAGGGCGAACGCAAAGAAGTATTTTGCTATGTACGGCCTTACACCGAACGCCGCGGCTTTGAGATCGCCATCATGGCCTTAGATCTGTTCCACCGCAAGCACCCTGAATTTGTCATAAACCTGGCCGGTTGGGACGTTTCAGAATACGACATCCCGTTCCCGTACAACAACCTCAAAACACTCGAACTGCACGAGCTCAACGCCCTATACAACAAGTGTGCCGCAGGCCTTGTGCTGTCATTTACGAACATGTCGCTGTTGCCGCTCGAATTACTCGGCAGTGGCGCCATCCCGGTGGTCAATGAGGGCGAAAATAACTCACTCGTCTCTAACAATCCGTACATCGCGTACGCCGCGAGCAACCCCAAGGCGCTTGCCGACGAATTATCTGCAATCGTGTCTCGCAAAGACCTGCCAAGCTACCTGCGCAAAGCCTCCCAAAGCGTGGCCCGCACCACTTGGGGAGAATCGGGCAAAAAGTTTATCGATATCATCGAACGGGAGACAAAACGCAGTGCCTAAAATAGCAATTATCGGGGCCAACGGATTCATCGGCCGCCACCTAGTAACCCGCCTGGCCGCCGTGCCGGACAACGACATCGTAGCCTTCGACCGGTTTTCAGGCCAGGACGAAGGCGGCCTACACCCCTTTGCCGCCTATCAAAACATCACCGTAGTCCGCGGGGACTTCTTCGACAAAGGCAGCCTGGAAGAAGCCATTGCCGGCGCCGAGTATGTCTTTCACTTAATATCGACCACTACGCCGGCTACCGCCAACGACAACCCGTTTATCGACATCGAAACAAATGTCCGTGGCAGCCTGACCTTGTTTGATTTTTGCGTCAAGCACCACGTTAAAAAGGTCATTTTCATTTCGTCCGGCGGCGCCGTCTACGGCGGCATCGACAGCGACAAGGCTTCCGAAGACACCCCCCCGGAGCCGCGTTCGCCGTACGGTATCGGCAAACTGACTATTGAACACTTCCTACGTTACTTTAAGTATACTTCAGGCCTAGATTACGTCGCCTACCGCGTGGGCAACCCCTACGGGCCAGGCCAAAATATCTACGGCAAGCAAGGGGTTATACCAATCTTTATGCGACACTTTTTGGAGCAAGAGCCGATTACCGTGTATGGCGATGGCAGCATGACTCGTGATTACATTTATATTGACGACCTCATCGATATGCTTGCCGGCTCCTACGCTGCCGCCAATGCCCAGGCCGAATACAATGTCGGCAGCGGCCAGGGCGCATCGGTCAACCAACTTATCGAGCTGATCGGCGCCTGCGCCGGCCACCAAGCGAAGAAAGAATTCCTGCCCACGCCGGCCACGTTTATTCAAAACTCTGTGCTTGCTATAGACCGCTTTACTAACGAATTTAATATACGCCCTACCACGTCGCTGACTGACGGTATCGCGAAGACTTGGGATTATGTCAAAGACCTCAAATAAGTACATCAGCGTATTCATACCAGTGTTTAACGGCGACAAGTACTTGGCCGAATGCTTGGAAGCAATCTTGCACCAGCACCTGCCCGAAGGCTACGACCTAGAACTAATCGTGATCGACTCCGGTTCCAAAGACAGCAGCATGGACATCCTCCGCCAGTATCAAGACCGCATTACATTGCTGGAAATACCAAACAGCGAATTCGGCCATGGCAAGACGCGCCAGCGCGCCGCCGAAATGGCTCGCGGGGAATTCATATTGTTCCTATCGCAGGACGCCACGCCCGCCCACTACGATTGGCTCATAAACATGATCGAACCGTTCTTCGCCAGTGACAAAATCGGCTGTGTATTCGGCCGCCAAACGCCACGCCGCGATGCGACGCCAACCATTAAGCGCGAAGTGGCGACTGCTTTTGCCGGCCTGGGCGCCCCGGATTCGCTGGTGCTGCACCGTTCAAAATCGCTTGTCGACAACCACAAGATTAACAGCCTCAACACGTTCTTTTCAGACGTAAACTCCGCCGTCCGGCGCAGCTTATTAGTTGGTAAGATCCCGTTCCGCGACCTCAAATATGCCGAGGACCAAGCTCTGGCCGAAGATATGCAGAAGAACGGCTACATCAAAGCTTATACGCCGGTTGGCGAAGTATGGCACTCCAACGAATATGACGCCCGTTCCTACTACAAGCGCAAATTCGACGAATACATCGGCCTGCAGGAAAGCGTAAAAACTACATTCACGGCCAGCCGCAAGAATCTCCTCCTGGGCTGGATTCGTCCGACTATTGCCGACTATAAATTCCTGCTAAAAGACCCGGACTATGGCCCGCGCACCAAGCTCAAATGGCTTCTGCGAACGCCTTTCTATAACATTGGCGGCGTTGCCGGCAAGTACTACGCCATCAAGCATCTGAACAACCCGGAGGCTCGCAAAAAAGCGTCGCTCGAAGCCGGCCGGCGCGGTTAATCGCGCGCGCTATTTCTCCTTTTTAGCCGGTTCCGGCTTTTTGTAGTTAGGGTGCAGGTCTGACCATTCGGGAATAGTGTCGGTCTTGTATGCGATAGGGTAGAGGCCTTCCGGACCTACTTCGTACAGCTTCTTACCGTCCAGTTCCGAACACAAACTAAATATCCGCTCGAGCGTGTGGGCCAGCGTACCGTCAATCGGCCCCTTTTCCCGTTCAAACGAGTCCGGGCCAAAATGGGCGTCAAGTATCGGGCTAATGGCATCAAGGCGGGCCCAGAACATCGTACCCGCAAAAAAACCGAA
>DASYJQ010000158.1:0-1564 GCA_035996265.1 Saccharimonadales bacterium (SeqCode) | reverse complement strand
GTGCCCACGCCTGTTCCAAGAAACATCGTGCTGCCGGAACCAGCACTGGTCAAAATATCCTGCCAGGCATTCTGCTGATAAGCCTCGTATTTGCCGTTATCGGTGTTGTATCGGATCATGCCATTGATGGCCGTTCCAGGGCGTTGTCCTGTTGTACCGACTGGCAGCGCGGCCGCATCTGTCTTGAGACTTAAATCCAAAGATACCAAAGGTGATGTCGAGCCAATACCGACTTTACCGGCAAAATAACTGCTGCCCGTGTTGGCTATATAAAGAGGGTGCTCGACAGTAGCATTGGTGCCATCGGTAGCATCGACATATAGCCCGTACCAAGTTCCTACTGTGCCGCCGCCGGTATTGACCAAATCGGTATACAGGCCATACCCCGTCGTAATCGTACCCGTACCGATATTAATAACCTCACTGTCCGTGGCATAACCGGTGGTGATGGTGCCGCCAATTAAATTCTCAACTTCACTATCTGTACCATACGCCTTCGTGATTGTTCCGAGCGACGTATTTTCTACAAGATCATACGCACCATTGGCATCCGTGATCGTACCAGCGTTAGCATTAGCCACCATATTTTCTGCACCGAAAGCTGTCCCGATGCCGACGCCAGCAGTATTAAAGTTAACCGATTCATTCAGAGCCCCGTATGCCTCCCCAATTGAACCTGTGCTTAAATTTTCGATGACGCCTTCAGCGCCATACCCATAATTAAACGAAGTTGTCCCCTCATTTAATACTTCGCCAGCAATACCAATCGTCTCGTCAGCAGCAGAGAAGCCGCTTACACCGCTGCCGAAGGTGGTCGCGGTGGTACCGTAAACGCCGTATAAACCTGAGCCCGCAACACCATAGCCGGTGGTGGAATTACCATACACAGCGTAACCGCCGCTATTGTTGCCGTAGACGCCGAAACCTGTAGGACTGCTGGTACTTCCATAAACACCATAGGTGACGCCAGAGCCTGCTGAGGCTGTGCCGGAAATAGCTTTGCCCGACGTACTCGAGGTTGTTGCTGAAAGAGCTGTTGCAGCTGCTCCCGTGACAGTTACCGCCCCCGAGCCCGCATAGGTAAAGCCGGAGTCCGCACCGAATACACCATTATTATTAAACTGCACTTGCGTATTAGAACCTGCAGCTGCGGCATTTCCAAGTGTCGTCCAAGCTGGCGTCGATCCGCCATAACCTTCGAACTTATTCGTGGTGGAGTTGTAGCGCACCATACCAACAATTGCGCTACCCGGCTCCTGTCCCGTCGTCCCGACCGGTAAAGCAACCGCATCTGTATTCTTGTTTAAATCCAGAGAGACAAGAGGAGCGGTTGAGCCAATGCCGATCTTCACCGTGCCGCCAAGACCGGTACCATAAATTGCATTACCGATATTGAGGTAGTTACTCGTACCCGTGGCGGGCGTGTCTACAGAAGCTGACGTGCCGATAAGAATATTATTTGAGCCATTGATAAGTGTAGTGCTGGCCACATTTGTTCCAAGCACAGTGTTTGAGGAGCTGGTCGTGATTGTCGAACCCGCATTCGAGCCAATCAAAGTATTCG
>DASYJQ010000157.1:0-1537 GCA_035996265.1 Saccharimonadales bacterium (SeqCode) | reverse complement strand
CGCTGCTCAGACCGAACAGCTTGACCAGCCAGAACACCGGCCATTTTAATAACTGCGAATGAGCGGCCGGAAACTGGGTCTGGTGGAACGTATTGCCATGCGCCAGCAGCAGCGGATTGACCAGCTGGTCGGCGTTGCCGGCCTGCAAGCGGGCGCCGGCGATAGCCCAGAACAATGTCGTAGTTGCCAGCACGGCCACGCCGAACAGGGCATAACCGGGCCGGAACCGGGCCGAGCCAAGCAGGGCCTGAAACCCCTTGCTCGGGGGGCTTTTGTCAGTCGTGCGGCGCGCCATTACGCCCTAGTATACATCAGGCTCGTCGCTGTTATTGAAGATACGCGTCCTATAAAGATAAAAGTTCCACAGGGTGGTGATACCCAGCGCCAGCGTCCGGGTAATAACGGCCGGAACTGGTGGCGATAACAGTTTAGTCACTAACACCGTAAAGCCAAAGTTAAACATTACCAGAAGGGAAACTGCCACTACTTGCGGAATCAGAATCCGGTGGTGCAGACGTTTATCATTAAAAGTTACTATTTTCTGCAGGCCGAACGATACCAGCAGGCCCAGCCAAAAGCTCAAAGCCACCGCCAGCACCGGACCGGCCCCCAGCAATTGGGCGATCGCGATTACCGCCAGTTCAAACAGGTACACGCTGACACCGATCACTAAGTAGCGGTGGAAAGGCTTGGATAGGTCGAGTTTAATCTTCATGGGGCGGCTTAACACCGGCAGAGTGAGCGTAGTCAATAATGTACAGTGGCCGACGTTTACTTTGGTGATGGATGTGGGACACGTACAGCGACAGCATACCTTGCGACAGCAGTACGATTCCGATTAAAAACAGAATCAGGATGGCCAGCATGGCGGTACCGGTGAACTTCCAGTGCAGCGGATCGCCGAGTAACAACTGTTCAACGAACACCGTCACGCCTAGCGTGAAAGACGCCAAGGTGATAAAAACGCCCAGGTAACCGAACAAGTAGAGCGGCTTGGGGCTGTGTGACACAAAACTATTGGCGGCCAGGCTGACCAGTTTGGACAGGCTGTAGGCGACGTTTCCAGTCCCGCGAGGGGCGGCCTCAAACCTGATATATGTCCGCTCAAAACCAAGCCAATCAATCAAGGCGCGGGTCATCCGCCCGCTTTCGCCCAGCTGTAAAAAGGCCTGCTGGACCGCCCGGTCAATCAAGCGGTAATCGGTCGAACCGGGCAACATCCGCTGCCCGGTCAACTTATTAAATATGCGGTAAAAGAAACGTGATCCCAGCTTTGACGAGCGGCTCCCTTGTCGGTTACTGCGTACCCCGACCACTACCTGGGCGCCGTCACGCCAGTCCGCCACGAACTGAGGAATCAGTTCGGCCGGGTGTTGGCCGTCGCCGTCGATCGTCAGGATGGCCTGGCCCCGGGCTGCCGCCAGGCCGGCTGACAGGGTGTTTTCCTTGCCGAAGTTACGCGACAATTTCAAAAGCTTGATACGGTCGTCATGGCGGTGCCAGTCCTTGACAAGTTTGGCGGTGTCATCATGACTGC